>JAILBI010000085.1 GCA_024681175.1 Acholeplasmatales bacterium | reverse complement strand
TTTAATATAGCTTTAGCATTTTCTTTATCATTTTTTAATAAATAAAAATTAATTCTATCCTTTAAATATAAGCTTGATTTAGAAATAGGTAAATATTTCTTTTTTAATTCAATAAAATTATCTGCCTGTTCAAATAATGATAATGATAATGTTATATTTATTATTCCATCAAGGGTAATAATAATAGATTCATTATCCATCTTATCAAAATAAGGCATATAATCTGCAAGCATTTTAATTGCCTTATTAGGCTCACCTAAAAATGAAATTATTTCAGCTTTATATTTTAAAGCTGCCATAAATTCATTTGAATACATAATAGATTTAGAAAGATATAAATCTATCTTTTTTATTGATGATTCAGTTTTAGAAAGATTTAATACCTCATTTAAATTCATATTACTCCCAATTAAGCTTTATTTTTTTCATTATTGTTTCATTAAAATACAAATTAATATTATCATCATCTAATATGGCATAATATCCATCCTCATATGCACCAGGATTTATAAATAATATATCATTATCAGTAAATGTATCTTGATAATGTGTATGGCCAAATATAACTAAATTTACATTTTGGCTTCTTGCATAAAGTGATAATGATAAATAGCTTTGTTTAACATTTTTTGTATGTCCATGTAATAATAATATTTTTTTATTACCTAAATTTAAAATATATTCATCATCACCTGTAAGATCACAATTACCTTTTACATATATTGCATTATTTTTTAATAATGTTTCTTCTTCATATCCTCTATCACCTGCGTGAAGGATATAATCAAATTCATTAAAATTAAAATCTAATTTTCTATGATGATTATCTGATAATATTAAAATCTTCATCTAACATACCTCTTAATTTTCTAATCGCCTTTGCACGATGAGATACTAGATTTTTAGTTTCAAGTGGAATTTCAGCAAATGTTTTACCAAATTCTTTGAAATAAAAATAAGGGTCATAGCCAAAGCCATTTGTGCCTTTTCTTTCATCAATTATTTCACCTTCGCATATTTCCTTTGACATAAGATATAAGCCATTAGGAAAATAAACACATATAGCACAAACATATCTTGCATATCTATCTTTAATACCTTTTAAATTTTTAATTAATAAATTATTATTATCCTCATCATTATGAGTTCCTGCATATCTTGCTGAATAAATACCCGGCTCATAATTTAAGGCACGAACCTCTAGACCTGAATCATCAGATATGGCAATACAATTTAAATCTCTTGAAACCTGTCTTGCCTTAATTAAGGCATTTTCTTCAAATGTAGTACCATCTTCTATAATTTCTTTATCATAATTTATTTCCTTTAAGGTAACAAAATCTAAATCCTTATTTTTAAATAATGATTTAAATTCTTTTACTTTATTTATATTATTTGTGGCAAAAACTATCTTCTTCATTTCAAAAAACCTCATTATATTTTAACATAAAATATAATAATAAAGAATATTAAATAGAAAAATTATTAAATTTAAAATAATTAGACAACTATTTATTTTTGTATTATAATAATGTTGGTGATTAATATGAAAAAAGCGGCTTATCCAGGATCTTTTGATCCATTTACAAATGGACATTTAGATGTAATAAAAAGAATATCTAAAATGTTTGATGAGGTACATATTGTTGTATCAAATAATATTATGAAAAAATATTCTTTTACTACTGATGAAAGAGTACAAATGATTAAAGATTCTATTGTAGGATTAAATAATATAATTGTAGAGCCATATGATGGCCTTGTAGTACAATATTGTAAAGAAAATGATATTGATATTATTGTAAGAGGAATGAGAAATTATTCTGATTATGAAACAGAATTCTCATTATTCCAATATAATAGGGCAATATATCCAAAGATTGAAACAATATTATTAATGCCTACAACAAAAAATTTAATGGTTTCTTCTTCTTCAATAAAGGAGCTTGTTGCGTTCGGGGTAGATATATCAAGTTATGTACCTAAGCAAATTGTAGAAAGAGTAATAGAAAAATATAATATTAAAAAATAGGATTTCTTGTGAAATCCTATTTCTTTTTTATATTATTTACAAAATTTAAAGCCTCGGCTATTACCTTATCCATATCATAATATTTATATTGACCTAATCTTCCACCAAAATAAACATTTGTAAGCTTATCAGCTTCTTCTTTATATTTTAAATATAAATTATTATTTTTATCATCATTTATTGGGTAATAAGGCTCATCAGTCTTTTCCCATTTTTTTGAATATTCCTTTGATATAACTGTCTTAGGGCTTGTTGTATCAAATTCAAAATGCTTATGCTCAATTATTCTTGTATAAGGTATTTCATAATCAGTATAATTTATAACTGCATTACCTTGATAATTTGATAAATTTAATATTTCTGTTTCAAATTTAACAGTTCTATATTCAAGCATACCATATTTATAATCAAAATATTTATCTATAGGTCCTGTATAAATAATATTATCTGCAATAGCTTCTAATTCTTTTCTTTCTTCAAAGAAATCACAATTTAATTTAATATCTATACCATTAAGCATCTTTTCAATTATTTTAGTGTATCCACCAATAGGTATACCTTGGTATATATCATTAAAATAATTATTATTAAATGTAAATCTTACAGGTAATCTTTTAATGATAAATGGTGGTAGCTCACTACATTTCTTACCCCATTGCTTAGCTGTATAGCCCTTTATTAATTTTTCATATATTGTAGGTCCTACAAGATTAATTGCTTGTTCCTCTAGGTTTTTAGGGTTAGATACATTATATGATTTTTTTTCATTTTCTATTTTATTTTTTGCATCCTCTGGGCTAAATACATCAGGCCATAATTTAGTAAATGTATTCATATTAAATGGTAAATTATATAATTCATTTTTATATCTTGCGACAGGTGAATTTATATAATTATTAAATGTTGCAAAATGGTTAATATAATCCCAAACATCTTTATTAGATGTATGGAATATATGTGCACCATATTTATGTACATTTATACCTTCAATATTTTCTGTATAAATATTGCCACCAATATGATTTCTTTTATCAATTATTAAGCATTTATAGCCTTTTTTATTTAATTCATATGCACATATAGAACCATATAATCCTGATCCTACAATTAAATAATCATATTTATGCTTCATTATTATATATTTCTCCAATTGTATCTATTAAATCATTATCCTCAACCATTATATAATTATCATCTACTACTCTAAATACCATGGCATCTCCATCCTCTAATAATGATTTATCTAAAGGATGCATTATATAATATAATTCATCATCATATTCAACCTCACCATCAACCTCAAAGATGATACTTCTTCCATTTTTACCCTTTAAGGTTACCTTTTTAGTTTTTGGCTTATTAAAATTATTATTTCTATTATAATTATTATTCTTTTTATTGTTATTCTTATACATAATTATCTCCATTATTATTTATATTTTAATTATATCTCATTAATAAAGAAAGGATCTATTTTTATTTCTACTTCCTTCTTTTCAAATGAATCATAAAATTTAATATAATATGATGTTAATCTTAAAGGCTTATCATCCTTAATACCATATAAATCATCACCAATAAGACCATGACCTAAATAAGACATATGAAGTCTTATTTGGTGGGTTCTTCCTGTATATAATTTTAATTCTATTAATGATTTATTATCATTATTTTTAATTAAATGATATTTTGTTTTAGCTTCTTTAGCTAAAGGATTATTAAAATCTATTTTTCTTTTATATAAATCATCCACCTTAATTATCGGTGCATCAACAATCCCATCTTTTTCTATTATACCATCTACTAAGGCATAATATCTTCTTTCTATGTGCTCCTTAACAGGTGATAATAATGATGCAGCATATTTATTTTTAGCCATTAATAATAATCCTGATGTATCTTTATCTAATCTATTTAAAACTGATAAATTTAATTCTTCATTATTTTTCTTTAAATGATATAAGCATTCTTGATAAATACTTTTTTGATTACCTTTAGTTGGAAGTGTTAATAAGCCCGAAGGCTTATTTACCACTAAATAATTATTATTTTCATATAATATTTCTGGACTAGATTCATATAAAGGCCATTCTAATTCTTTAATTTTAGTATCATAGATGATTTTAATTTCATCGCCTTTTTTTACTTCCTCAAAGGATTTCTTTTCTATACCATTAACATAATATTTTGCTTCACCAAATCTAAATCTATGAATTAAATGTCTTGAAAACTGATTATGTAATTCTAATATTAATTTTGTATCATTATTTGATATTATTTTTATTTCCATAGAATAATTTTATCATAAATATAAAATATTTTTAAAATTTTTGTTAAAAAATGCCTCTTATATATAATGGAGGATAATTTTATGAATGAAGATAAAAAATATGAAATAATTAAATTTATAGATGAAGATTTTAGTCTAGATGTCAAAATATCACCTTATGATAAAACAATATGGCTAACTCAAAATGATATGGCGTCATTATTTGATGTTGATAAATCTAGAATCTCTAGACACATAAAAAATATTTTAACTGAAGGTGAATTAAATGATTCAGTATGTGCGGAAACCGCAACAACTGGAAGTGATGAAAAAAAATATAAATCAAAAATTTATAACTTAGATATGGTATTAATTGTAGGCTATAGAATTAAATCAAAAAGAATAACTAAATTTAGAGAATGGGCTTTATCTGAAATAGATAAATTAAATAATATAAATAAGCAAAAAGCCCTTATTTCTCAATACATTTTATTTAATTATGATGAAATTAAATTAAATGTAAATGTAGATCCTAATGAGGATACTGTTTGGTTGACTCAAAATGATATGGCTATACTTTTTGACACTACCAAACAAAACATAAGTATGCATATCAAAAATATATCAAATGATGATGAATTAGATAATTCAGTTGTCAAGGATTTCTTTACAACTGCCCAGGATGGTAAAAATTATCAAACAAAAATGTATAACTTAGATATGATAATTGCCATAGGATATAGAGTCAACACAAAGCGTGGTACTATATTTAGAAAATGGGCAACTAAAATATTAAAACAATATTTATTAAAGGGTTATGTAATAGATGAAGAAAGATGTTTAAATTGTACTTCTAATATTTTATCCTTACAGGAACAATATGCCGAAATAAATACTAAAATTAAAAAGATCGAAAATACTATTTATCCTGAGGACACTAAATTATTTTATGAAGGAGAAATTCTAGATGCATATATATTTATAATTAGATTATTCTTTTTAGCTAAGAAAGAAATAATTATAATAGATCCTTATGCAGATATTTTTATATTT
>JAILBI010000031.1 GCA_024681175.1 Acholeplasmatales bacterium | reverse complement strand
AATATTACTACTATTTTCAATAAAACTTTCAAACAAATTATATCTATTTTTATTTTTTAACATTTCGCTAAAATCTTGATTACTAAAAATGCATGTTAATAAACACAAAATCAATAATAAAGGTGAATTAATAAAACACTTATCTACAGGTTTATTATCATCATCAAATACATGATTTTTATAATCAATCAAATATTTTTCAATATTCCTTATCTTCTCTATATATTGATTTTTTTTATCATTATTACTATACTTATCTTTTGAATTTAATACTTCTTTAAAAAAATTTAATATATTTGAAGAGATTTCTTCTAATTGTATAGTATTCCAATATTCAATTTTGAAATGTCTTATTCTTGAAAAAGCATCTGCATTTTCAATATCATGATTTTTAGCAAAATTCTTTCTACATGCTGCTTTCAAAATAAAGTTTTCACCATATTGATTTCTAAATTTAGCTACAAGATTTTCAATTAATTTGTTTTTAGAATCAATTTCATCATAATATTTTCCAAGTTCATCTATTCCATCAATATAAAAAATTACTTTTTTAAGTTTAGCTTCTTTTGAGGATTTTAATATTATATCAATATTTTCATTTGTTAAGTCCATCAAATCATTTGGTCTAAAATACAAAATCATTGTATTTCTTGATTTAAATAATCTTTTTTTGCCTTTTTTATTTATTTTGTTATACCATTTTAAATAATCATTATATAAAAAAGTTGATTTTCCACAACCACCTTCACCTAGCAATAAATAACTTTCAGTATATAAATCATTAATATCTAATAAATTATTTTCAATCGGAAGAATTCCTGCAAAATTATATTTATTCTTAATCTTTTGTGATTGTAAAGGAAAAAATTTATTGATTAAAGTGAAAGAGTAATCATCTAATTTATTTTTTGTAGTATTTACAGATTCATCCCATAATATTTTTCTATTAATAACAGTTCTTTCTTTCCATCCATAGCCATTAATCCAATTACCAGTATGTCCAAAAAACTTAATTGATTTTTCTGTTAATTCTATCGCTTTAACAATATCCGAAATCATAAATCCCTCCCGTTATATAACATTTAAAATTTAAAAAGGCCACTTTAATAATTTTTTTATTAGTTATAAAGTAGCCTAATTTTATATTTAATTATTCAGCTTTCTTTTCTTCAGCTGCAACTTCAGGTTTAGCTTCTTCTTTAACCTCAGGCTTTACTTCTTCCTTTGGTGCTTCATATTTATAAACTTCATCCTCAGATGGTTTAATAATATAATCTGCAACAAGCTTTTCATTACCAAAATTATTATCAATACCTACAGTCATGAAATCTCTTGCTTTACCTTCTTTTAAATATTTATTAACGTCTTCGAATAAAACAATTTCACCTGGTTCAGTATTTTTAACTAATTTAGCTTTAATATAATCATAATAGAACATCTTATTATGGTTAGCATCACAAATAAATGTATTATCAAGGTTGAAATAACGTAGATAATCCCATTTCTTTAATAATTTATTAACTAATTTAGGGTTTTGTGCTGTAACTAAGAACCATTTAGCACCTAATTTACCATCTAAAATACGTGGTAGGAATGGGAATGGGTCAGCTTCCTTTAAAACTAATTTTGCAGCTGTTTTAACACGCTTCTTAGAATATTTTTCATATCCCTTTTCGCCACCCATATCAATATTGAAATCTTTTTCTATTTGTTTTAATACTAGAATATCAGCCATACCTAAATATGAAAAAATGTGCTGATCATCTAGATCAATATTAAACATATCCTTTAAGACTTCCTTATGAGCCTTCCACTGAAGCTTCTCTGAATCAGCTAAAGTACCATCTAAGTCAAAGATGTAAGCTCTCTTTAAATCTAATTCATCCAAAAATCGTTGATTCATATAATACCTCCGACAAAATAAAAACGTTTTCTTTACCTTATATTATATAGTATTATACTATTTTTGTCAATTTGTATGATAAGAAATTATTAATTTAATATATGATTGAAAAAATATGGTGTTTGAAGGAGCCAGCTTGGCCAATCATGAGGTACATCATATCCCCAATAATCAATCCAACAAGGAATTTGTAATCTATCAAATTGACCTTGTATTTTTCTTGTATCAGAAATACAATCTTCTTCCCATGAGCCTTGACCTACACATACAATTATTTTTGATCTTCTATATAAATTTATATATGGATGGTCAAATGATAAATGCTTTAATGATTCAATAGGTGAATTTAAGAATGTATATTCATCTGCATAATTATTTATATAATAATTAGTATTATATACACCTGATAATGCAATAACTGAATCAAATATATCAGGTCTTCTTATAAATACATTCATCGCATGATATGCACCTAAGGAAACACCATAAGATAATATTTTATTATCCATACCATAATTATTATATGAATTAATTTCATATATCCTTGGTACAATTTCTTCAATAATATAATTATAATATGCTTCTTGAGATAATATTCTATCTCTTGGATTTTTATAATTAGCACTAAAAGATTCTATATCATTAGATTCAACTGTAAATATTTGAATCTTACCTTCTTCTATTAAATTATTTAATGAAGATATTATTCCTCTATCCTCATAATCATAAAATTTTCCATTTTGTGATGGAAAGAAAAGACATGGCTTTCCTTTATGGCCATAAACCTTAAATTCCATGTCTTTATTTAAATATTTACTAAATTCTTTATAATAAACTACTTTCATATTTATTCCTTATGCTTAATGCATCCTTCTACTGTTACAATTGAATTTTCAGGAACACTTGATGTGATGAAGGCACCACCACCAATTGTAGTATTTTTACCAATAACAGTTTTACCACCAAATATTGAAGCTCCAGAATAAATTGTAACATTATCCATAACAGTAGGATGACGTTTTACTCCTTCTAAATCATGACCCTTTGATAATGATAAGGCACCAAGTGTAACACCTTGATAAATTTTGACATGTGAGCCTATTTCTGTAGTTTCACCTACAACAATACCTGTACCATGGTCAATGAAGAAATATGAACCAATTTTAGCTCCTGGATGAATATCAATACCAGTTTTAGAATGTGCAAATTCAGATAAAGCTCTTGGTAATATTTCAACTTTTAAATCATATAAAATATGAGCTACACGATAAACAAATATTGCTTTAAAGCCTGGATAGCATAAAATAATTTCTTCTTTATTTCTTGCGGCAGGATCTCCATTAAATATTGCATCAATATCTGTTTTCATTAAAGCATCTATTTCAGGTAATTTATTCATAAATGATGCTACTACATTATCATAATCATATTTTGTTCCTGTAAATGCAGATACACCATTTAATAATCTTAATAAATCTATTTTTATTGATTCTACTTTAAAATCTAGATATTCTGGTAAAGAGTTTACTTCATCTACATAGCCAGGAAATAATAAAGATTTAGTGTCATATAAAAATTTTTTTAAATCTACATGCTTAATTAATTCATTTTTTATTGTTTCTTTTTTCTTATCATTTAACC
>JAILBI010000244.1 GCA_024681175.1 Acholeplasmatales bacterium | reverse complement strand
TATATCAAATGATAAAATAAGTCTTATATATAAGATGATAGATAATACAAATAAAGAACCAATTTATAAGATAAATATTTATTTTTGTATTTAATCTTGAAAAAAAACACTAATTTAAGTAAAATATATACGCTTTATATGGAGGATTATGATGGAAAAAGACGTATCAGGAATGTCACTTATTGAAGTAGCCTTAATGATTATGGATGAGCATGAAGGCGGAATTTCTATTAATGAGCTTATGAGCCAGGTTCTTGAATTAAAGAAAATTGGCCAAGATGAATATAATCAAAAATTATCTAGACTTTATTTAGATATCACTACTTCTTCTGATTTTGTTTATTTAGGAGAAGGAATTTGGGATTTAAAGAGTCGTAATAGTCTTGAATTATTTGAACGTGATGGTTCAGAATTCAACAAAGGCTATGATGATGAAGATGAAGATTATGAAGATGATGATTCATACGATGAAGATGATGAAGACGAAGATGAAGAATCAGATGATAATAATGAGGAAGATGATTCATATGATGATGAAGAATCAGACGATAATTATGATGATGATGATTCATACGACGATGAGGAAGATTCATATGACGATGATAATTATGAAGATGACGAATATGATGATCCTTATGAAAAAATGTATGATGATAAATAATTTACATAATATCACATATTAATAATATAATTATTAGATAATTGAATGTTAAAATATAATCGTCTTAGGTGATAAGACGATTTTATATTTTCTCTTTTATAATAGGGCACCGAGAGGTCGCCCTTTATTTTTTAAAAATTTATAGTTATAATAAATGAAAGGATGTGATAAAAATGTTTAAAATCGCGTTTGTTGAAGACGAATTTAATCTTGCTGAAATAGTTAAAAAATATTTAATTAAAGAAGATTATGAAGTAACAGTATTTAATAATGGTGAAGATGCATTAAAGCATGTAAATTCTGATTTTCATTTATGGATTTTAGATATTATGCTTCCTGGAGAGACATCAGGCTATGATCTAATTAAAAAAATTAGAGAAAATAATCCAAAGATGCCAATTATATTTACTTCTGCAAGAGATCAAGAAATAGATAAAATAATGGGTCTTGAGCTTGGTGGCGATGATTATATTGCTAAACCATATTCTACAAGAGAATTATTGTTAAGAATTAAAAATCTTTTATCAAGAAGCTATGATAATAGTGAAATTAAACAAAATACATTTGAATTTAATACATATATTATCGATTATGATAAAAGAGTTGTTACAGAAAATGGTGTAGATATTAATTTAACTAGTAAAGAATATGATCTTCTTCTTTATTTATTAAATAATAAAGGAAAAGCATTCTCTCGTGATCAAATATTAGCCGTAGTATGGGGTAATGATTATTTTGGTTCTGATAGAGTTGTTGATGATTTAATGAGAAGATTAAGACAAAAAATGACTAATTTAAAAATAGAAACACTTTATGGATATGGATATAGATTAATTATATGATGAAGAAAATAAATATCGCATCACAATTAATTATTTTATTTTTCGCAACAATATTAGTTTCATCTTGTATATTTATATTAATAACAGTTTCATATATGACATATGATTCTGAAGATGATACATTTTTAAAGCTAAGAACAGAATTAACATTAATTAGTAATGATGATCATGATAATATAAATTTTAAAAAAATAAATATTGCCTATATATCAAATTTTAATGGCAATGAATATAAATCAGAAAATTATAATTTTTATTTAACAGATAATCAATTGAATGATATATTAGATTCAATTGAAGAAAAAATAGATGATTCTACTTCTTTCTTTAATTATGAAAATAAAAAAACAATAGGAGATAGAACTATTTATTATTCTTATGAAACAAGAGGAATAAGTGATATATCTGGAACAAGAGATTATAAAATCATTATTACAGATGACCAACAACAAAGATCATATGTAAAAAATATGGTTGTAAAATTATCTATAACATTCTTCTTAATTATTCTTCTTTCTATTTCAGCTATATATATTTGGTCTATTAAATTGACTAATAGAATTAAAAGAATTCAAAATCATATATTATCTTTACCAAAAAACAATTATGATAAATCATATATAGATGATAGTGAGGATGAAATAGGTGAATTATCAAGAGCTTTAGATAAGATGAGATTAGATTTACAGCAAAATGAAAAAACAAAGCAGGAAATGCTTCAAAATCTATCTCATGATTTTAAAACACCTATTGCGGTAATAAAAAGCTATGCAGAAAGCATAAATGATGGTATGGCAGATAATAATACTGCCAATATAATCATTAATGAAGCAGATAAATTAACACATAAGGTTAAAAGATTATTACAATATAATTCTTTAGAATATTTAGAAAAGAATGAAGAATTTTATGATGTATCAATGAAGGAATTAATCCTAGAAATTGTTGAAACATTTAAATTCCAAACAGATATTAAATTTGATTTAAATCTTGAGGATGTTAATTTTAAAGGCTATAGAGAAAATTGGTATACTGTAGTAGATAATATTATAGATAATGCCAAAAGATATGCGAAAACTACAATTAAAATCATATTAAAGCCTAATAAATTATGTATTTATAATGATGGTGAGCATATTGATGAAAAATTCATCAATAGTGAATTTAAGCCATATGAAAAAGGCTCTAAAGGTCAATTTGGCTTAGGTATGAGTATTGTATCAAAAACTGTAGATTTCTTTGGAATGAAATTGAAGGTTGCAAATGAAGATGTTGGTGTAACATTTATAATAAGTAAAGATTAAAGGGCTAATTAATAGCCCTTAAATTTTTTCATAAAAATATTTTTTATATCTCTTCTATGACCTACTGAAATAACTAAAATAATTAATTTTTCATCTTCAATTAATGCAATTATACGATAATCACCAATTCTGTATCTCCATTGACCAGATCTGTTTGCAATCAATGGTTTCCCATGAATTTTAGGATTCTTTTTGTATTCTTTCAATGCTTTTTCTGCTAAAGCAATGTCATATTCTTCTTCAATTCTTTCATAAAACGCGCGCTTAATTGAATCACTTAATGTAGTACCATTTAATTTTGCATATGCCTCAGCTAATTTTTTGTTTTTCTTAATTCTTTTAAATATTTTTTCTTTTCTTCGTCTATTCTATAGCTTTCAATTGCTTTAGATATAGTCTTTTTAAATATAAAATCATTATTTAATTTATTAATTAATACATCTAATGTATCTTCATAATGATTTATTAAGCTTGTTGCATAATACCAAGAAATCATCATATTAACATAATATGTATTAGCTTTAATATTTAAAGGTAATAATAAATATTTCTTATCATAATTATCTTTTAAATAATGATTCATAAGTAAGCCTATGGCATATCTTATGATATATTCTTTATCAGATTTTAACCATTTATATATTTCATTAAT
>JAILBI010000221.1 GCA_024681175.1 Acholeplasmatales bacterium | reverse complement strand
CATCAATTAATATTGGATCAACATGAATTGATAAATTAACATTATATTTATTTTTAATATTCTTTTCAATTTCATCAATGATATTATGTGCTTCAATTAGATTTAATTGTGAATTGATTTCAATATCCATTGTTAAATATTTTTTAGTTGGACCATAACTATGGCATCTTACATCATGTACACCTATTATCTTAGGTGTATTTTTTATATCATTTAATATTTCATCTATTTCTTCAAAATCTTCATTTGTTCCAATTAATGTATTAATTGATTCTTTTAATATACCAATACCAGAAGAAACTACATATAAAGAAATAATAATACCTAATATTGAATCTAAAGAAAATTCAAGTCTAATATCATTGTAATATAATACTAAAACAACTATAACACCTATTAAGGCTAGGCTTGTTGCGATAACGTCATTTCTAGAATCTATCGCAGTAGCTTTTAATGTATTAGAATTTATTAATTTACCCATCTTAAAATTAAATATTGATTGATATATTTTAACTAATATAGAGAATGTTAATATACCAATTGATATATATTCAAGTGTAGGATTTAATGGTTCAATTTTATAATCTATAATTCTTAATATAGATGTATAAATTAAAATTCCACCTGATATTATTATTACTATTCCAACCAACAATTCAGCGATATATTCAATTCTTTCATGGCCATATGGATGTTCATAATCTGCAGGCTTCTTTGAAAAATGAAATCCTATTAATGTAACAAAAGAAGAAGACATATCACTTAGGTTATTAAAACTATCTGATATGATTGACATATTTATAGTAAATATACCTATTAATAACTTAATAATGAATAATAATAAATTACTGAATATTCCAAAAAAAGCTGAAAGCTTTCCGTGAGCAACTCTTACATTTTCATTCTTAACATTAGTGTAATCTTTAATAAATAATTTTCTTAATAAATTAATCATTTTATTACCTTCTATCCATTAAGATAAGAATACATCATAAATATTAAGTTAGTCAATTATAATGTTTAATTTAAAAGCTTTTTTTATTGACTTAAAATATCTCATAATGTATAATGAAATAGCGCTTGGTAGTGGAGTAATACTCAAGAGGCTCAAGAGGCTTCCCTGCTAAGGAAGTAGACCGGGTAACTGGTGCGAGGGTTCGAATCCCTCTTGCTCCGCCATTATGAAAGCAACAAGGTATCTTCGGATACCTTTTATTTTTTATAAGATAAAAAACCATGGATTAGTTTTTCCATGGTTTTCAGTTTTTTTATAATTGTTTTTGTACTATATTATAATTATTATAATACATACTCCGGAAGAAGCACCGCCACCAATCATCAATGAAAGTGCTAAATATCCATATATCATTCTCATAGTTTCATTTTGTGGCATTCCTGGAACTATATCAATATAACAAAAGAAACTGAAAATGCATACGCACAACATAATTGTTCCTAATATTGAAAAAATGTTAAAAATAATATTTTTTATTCCCCATAATCCAGATGATAAATGCATTACACCGGATAAAAATATAAAAGTAAATATAGAAGTAAGAGTTAATATACAGCCAATAAGTCGAATAATATTGTTTTCTATATTTAAGACCTCTTCTAAATTAAATACATCAGCCCATAGCCACGCGCCAATAAATAAGGCGACAATTAAGAATATATACATAATTTTTTTTAATGTATCTGACATATAAATTTATACCTCGTTTTTTAAACTGATTTTAATTATTTTGGAATTTTATTTCTTTTGTAAATTTTAGCATTTTATCCTTAAATTATCAATATTTGTACAAACTCATATTACCTATATTAAATAAAAAAACATGGATTAATTTTCTCCATGCTTTTCAGTTTCTAATTCATCTGGAATATCATTAAAGTTTTTATCATTACATTTATTACGTAATATAAAATATACAACACCTAAAATAAGATATATAGAAGAAGTAATAAAGAATACAACATTATTAATTGATTTATATAATAAGATTCCAATAATTCCACCTATAACAAAACTTAATATTGCGACAAGAGGAATTAATCCTGTTATAAATTTTTCATTATTATTTTTTCTTAATTTATAGCCAATAAATACACCTAAATCTGTAATATTACCTGACATATGTGTCATTCTAACAACAACACCCTTGAATGATACAACCATACCATTTTGCAATCCCATTACAAATGCGAATACTAATACACCATATTTAATTGGTAAAAAGTAAGGAATAAAAATTAATACACCGATTGCTATGATTATAAATCCATATCTTTTGTGTAAATAAAATGCTCTTTCACCAGTAATAAAACCTGAAACAATCGCACCTACAAAGAATAATAATATTACTCTTAATACATCCCAAACACCTTCAAAACCACCTTCTGTAATATTGATAGCTACTTTAGAAACAAGACCTGTTAAATGTGATACCGTTGTTCCATCATAACCAAAGATTGAAATCGCATTTACGGCGCCTGCAAGGCATGTTAATATACACATCCATATTAACAATAATTTCCTATCCACGATAAACACCTTCTTATAATAGGATATTATAAACATATATATTTTAACAAAACAATTAGTGTTTTTAAATAGTTTTAAAAATTTAAAAAAATATATTGTAATTATGAACTATTTTTGATATTATTTTCTTGTTTTTTTAATAGATTAGAAGTTTGACGATGCTAGCCTTTTACAAATGGCAAAAATAAGCGACATTATAATCGAAAAATTATATTATGTAGGAGATTATTTTTATGAAACAACTTGTAGAAGAAAAAGATGGCAAGCTATATTACAATGGTTATTGCTTAGTGGATTTAGCAAAGAGATTTGGTACTCCACTTACCATTACTTTCTTAGATATTATCAAAGAAAGAATCTTATCGCTTAAGGATGCGTTTGAAAAAGCTAAAGTAGCGACAAATTATAAAGGAGATTTCATCTATTTAAATGCTAATAAAGCAAACTATGGTAAAGATGAAATTGAATCAGCTTTTATTTTCGCTGATGGTTTAGAAACTTCATCATTTTATGATTTAGTTTTATCATTAAAAATGTATGAAAAATATCCATTATTCAAGAATAAATTAATTGTATGTAATGGATTAAAACAAGATAATTATTTAGATACAGTTATCGCTGCGCACAATAATGGTTATAACATTATTACAGTTATTGATGATATTTATGAATATGAATATTTAAAGAAAACTAATTTACCTTTAAATATTGGTTTAAGAATTCATTTATCAAGCTTATATGAACCAGAAGTACCTGATGATCGTTTTGGTCTAATGGATAATGAAATTGATTATATTTTAAATGATGTTAAAAATACTAATTTAGTATTAAATACAATTCATTACCATCAAAGAGGTTTTGATTTTGAAGAAGATAAATTCTTTAAGAATTTTGATTTAGCATTTAATTATTATATTAAAGCTAAAAAATTATATGATTCAGTTGTTTATTTTGATTTTGGTGGTGGTACTCCACTTCCAATTGATGGAGAATTCGATTATGAATCTTACGCAAAATCAATTTTAAATCATATTAAAGATTTATGTAATAAAAACAATGTTGATATTCCTAATTTAATTAGTGAAAATGGTAAATATTCTCAAAAGGATTCAACAGTTAATATTTATAAGGTTGTTGGTACTAAAAATACTGGTGAATATCCATGGCATATAGTTGATTCAAGCCTACTTATAGCTTTACCTGAAATGTATGCTTTAGGTGAACCTATGCTAATTAAGCCAATTAATAATTTGGATAAAAAGATGGTTAAGGCTAGACTTGCAGGTATCACATGTGATTGTGATGATGTTTACTTTGATAAGAAGAAGGGTTATTTTGAAATCCCTGATGTAGAAGATCCTGAGGATAATTATATTGGTTTATTAGGAACTGGTTCTTATCAGAATTCAATGAATGGTAAGGGTGGTGTTCACCACTGTATGTTACCAGAAGAAAAGGATGTTATCATTTTCTTTAAAAATGGTGTTGAATTAGTTAAGGTAAGAAAAGAATTACAAACTATTGAAGACATCTATGGTTTATTAAATATTAAGCACTAATTAGTGACAAATTAAGGTATCTTTGTTGATACCTTTTTATTTTTCTTAATATTTAATAAACCATAGATGTCTTCAATAGTTTGTAATTCTTTTCTTACCTTAACTAATTCAACACCATTTTTAAAGAAAATGATAACATCC
>JAILBI010000204.1 GCA_024681175.1 Acholeplasmatales bacterium | reverse complement strand
AAAAATCAAATACATATGTATCTTTAAATAATTCATTAGATAAATCATCAGATTTTATAATCTTTGTAGTATCAGGCTCTATTAATGATCTTTCATATAATTTCATTGATATTTGATTTAATACCATAGCTCTAGACCATCCATTTTTATGTGTTTCATTAATATAATAAAGCATCTCTTCATGTGATTTAGATTTTTGCATAATTAAATCAAATGTCGCCCAAGGAATTTTCGCCACAGGTTGTGTCGTAATTTCATCACTGCTAAATTCATTAGCCAATCTAGCCATTCTAAGCAAATTACGCTCAGAATAACCCTTTCCATATTCTTTTAAATCATTAGCTAGATTTTTGAATATAATTTGTACAAGATTCCACCATGGAATTTGGTCATCAGGTTGGTGACTAATTTCATCGATTCTAAATACTCTTGCCAATCGACTCATATATTTCAATTTTCTTTTTGAATATTCCTTTCCATATTATTTATGCCTCCTCACTATATATAAGAGACATAAAATCTTAAAAATTTTAAAAATATTTTAATAAAAATAAAAAATACTCTAAATCAACTATGATTTTAGTCAATTTAGAGTATTTCATATTTTAGTTAAAATTATTCTCTTATATCTGCATCAAATTTGTTCTTTAATGATGTTAAAATTTTCTTAATTTCGGCATCTACTTCTTCGGTTGTTAAAGTTCTATCTGGTGCTTCAAATAAAATAGAGAATGCTACAGATTTCTTATCCTTAGAAATCTTTTCTCCTTCATATAAATCAAATAATTCTACATTTGAAATATATGATGCAGATTTCTTAACTGTTTTTAATACATCTTCAATTAAGATATCTTTATTTATTAACATAGCTAAATCTCTATTAATTGATGGGAATTTAGATACAGGATGATATTTAGTCATATATTCATCATTAACTAATGATGTTAAATCTATTTCTAATACATATGTATCTTTTAAATCATTTTCTTTTTCAAATTTAGGATGAAGCTCACCAATGAAGCCAATCATTTCATTTTTGTGCATGATCTTTGCAGTTCTTCCTGGATGAAGATTAGTCATCTCATCATAAGGTAGATAAGATACTTGATATCCTAAACGATAGAATAAATAATCAATTATACCTTTTAATGTAAAGAAATCAGCTTTTTTATTGTCTTGAGCCCATTTTTGTGAATTAAATACACCATTTAAGGCTAATGCTAAGTGAAGCTTTTCATTATCCATTGAATATACATTACCAATTTCAAAGAATGCTAAGCTATCATTACCTCTTGCAAGGTTATAAGATATTGCATCAACTACGCCATTTAATAATGATTGACGCATATATTCTCTATCCTTTGTTAAGCTCATCATGACCTTAACTGGATTATTTACTTCTTTAACAAATAATGGAAGCTTTGCTTCACTTACAAGTGAATAAGATACTGTTTCATTTAAGCCTAATGAAGATAAGATTTGTCTTATTAATCTTATTCTTCTTTGTCTTAATGTTAAGCCACCCTTATCTCTTGTTTTTGCAATAGTTGTAGGGATCTTATCATATCCATATAATCTTGCAACATCTTCAATAATATCTTGCTTAGATGGATTTAAATCCATTCTTCTTGAAGGTAATTCTATATCAAAATTACCATTATTAAATTTATATTCAAATTGATATCTATTAAAGAATGATTTAATATCATCATCATTAAATGATGTACCTAAAACATTATTAATATCATTTGTAGATATTACTACATTTTGTTTAGGCATTTCTACCTTAATATCTTCCTTTAATTCATTTGATACTTCGCCACCTGCAAGCTCTTTAATCATAAAAGATGCATAATCAAGGGCTCTTTCAACTCTTTCATAGCAAATCTTATGCTCAAATCTATATGATGATTCACTCTTTAAATCTAATCTTGTAGATGTTTTTCTAATTGATAATGGTTCGAAATATGCAGCTTCAAGCGCAATATTTTTAGTTTCATTAGTTACTTCAGTTGAAAGTCCACCCATTACACCACCAAGGCATACTGCATCATTGCCATTAGTAATAACGATATCTGATTCTAATAAATCTCTTTCTTTTTCATCTAATGTAGTAAGCTTTTCACCATTCTTAGCCATTCTAACTAAGACGTTATTACCAAGCTTATCGGCATCAAATGAATGGAGTGGTTGACCTAAATACATTAAAACATAATTTGTAATATCTACAACATTATTAATAGGTCTTACACCTGATGCAACTAATCTTTCCTTTAACCATTTAGGTGATTCACCAATTGATACATTTTTAATATATCTCATTGCATATTTATAGCATTTATCTGTATCAATTTTAATATTCATTGGATTTTTGAAATCAGAAAAATCCTTTTTAAATTCTTCTACCTTATATTCTTGGCCAAGTGCAGCTGCAAGATCGAAGCAAACACCTTCAATTGAAAGTAAATCTGATCTATTTGCAGTAACATTTAAATCATAAATAGTATCATCAAATCCTAATAATTTAAGTGGATCTTGGCCAACTTCAACTGATGAATCAAAAATATAAATACCATTTTTAAATTCTTCTGGTACAAATTTTTCATCAATACCAATTTCTTGTAAAGAACATAACATACCATTAGATTCAATGCCTCTAATTTTTGATGCCTTAATCTTAAAGCCACCAGGTAATTCTGCGCCAGGTAAGGCAACAATTACTTTAATTCCTGCTTTACAATTTGGGGCACCACAAACAATTTGAGATACACCTGTAGATAAATTTACATTACATTTATGTAAATGTGTTCCTTCAATATCTTCACATGTTAATACTTCACCAACTGTTAAATTAGTTGCTGAAGATAATTTATACATTATTTCTACTTCACATACGTTCGCAGTAAAAACATCATATAATTGTTTATCTGATAAATTATCAATATTTAGATAGCTAGAAAGCCATTTTTTTGAAACCTTCATTATTTAGCCTCCTTAAATTGATTTAAAAATCTTTGGTCATTTAAATAGAAATTTCTAATATCATCTACTTTATATTTAAGCATACAGATTCTTTCTACACCAATACCAAAGGCAAATCCTTGAATTTTTTCTGGATCATAACCACTCATCTTAAGTACATTATTATTAACCATACCTGCACCTAAAACCTCAATCCAACCAGATCCTTTACATGTAGGGCAACCTTTTCCATTACAAATACCACATGAAACATCTACCTCTACAGATGGCTCAGTGAATGGGAAATAAGATGGACGAAGACGAATTTGTCTATCCTTATCAAACATTTTTCTTGCCATTTCAAGTAAGGCACCCTTTAAATCTGCAAGTGTAACATCTTTACCCAATACTAATCCTTCACATTGCATAAATTGATGTGAATGTGTTGCATCATCTGCATCTCTTCTATAAACCTTACCAGGGCAAATAATTTTAATTGGTTCACCCTTCTTTTCAAGCATTGTTCTTACCTGAACTGGTGATGTTTGGCTTCTTAATAATAATTCAGGATTAATATAGAATGTATCTTGCATATCTCTTGCAGGATGTCCCTTAGGAAGATTTAATTTTTCAAAACACATTTCATCAGTTTCAATTTCAGGACCTTCTGCAATAGAATATCCCATTGAAATATATAAATCCTCTAGATCCATTACTGTTTGATATAAAGGATGTATACTTCCTTTATGAATATTTAAACCAGGTAATGTTACATCAATTTTTTCACTTAATAATTTATTATTAAGCTCCTTTTCTTCAAGCTCAGCTTTCTTCTTTTCAATAAGATTAGTAATATCTTCTTTAATCTTATTTGTAAGCATACCTAAATTTTTCTTTTCTTCAATTGATAAATCCTTCATCATCATAGAGAATTTTTGAAGTGGGCCTTTTTTACCAAGAAATTTAGCTCTTACTTGATTTAAAACATTTAAATCACTGATGTCTTTTAATTCTGAAATAAGACTATCTAATACTTCTTTTAATTCATTTTTAATATCCATCTTTTCCCTCCTAGAAAATAAAAAAAATCCTTAGAAATAAATCTAAGGACAAGTATAACCTGCGGTACCACCTTAATTCCGTATAATACGGCACTCTTTTCTCTTAACGCAAGATTACGGTAAAGCTCCAATAGTGAATTCATATTATTAATCTTAAAGTCTTTCACCAACCGACTCTTCTCTAAAAGATATCATAATACCACGTTCTATCATCACCGCTAAACAAAGATATTATAATCTAAGAATTTAAGAATTTCAACTTATTTTGATAAATAAAAGCCCTAGATTATTTTAAAATCTAAGGCTTCATATTTAAGCATTTAATTTTTTAATAATATTAGGTAATTCATTATCAACCTTATCATTGTCAAGCTGACATGTTCCGGCATTGGCATGTCCACCACCACCATATGATAAGCAAATATCACCAATATTAACCTTTGAAGCTTTATTTATAATACTCTTACCAATCATTACGGCAGTATTTTGCTTCTTAAATCCCCAGGCAACATGAACAGAAATTTCAACCTCAGGATACATTGCATAAACCATAAATCTATTTCCTGCATAAATAACATCCTCGTTTCTTAAATCAATTACGATTACCTTATCATGTACCTTTGAAATTCTTTTTAATTGTTCTTTAAATAATTCAGTTTGTTCAAAATATAAATCAGTACGTTCCTTAACATCAGGAAGCTCTAATATTTCTTTAATAGTATGCTTAGGACAATAATCAATTAATTCCATCATTAAATCATAATTAGATATTCTAAAATCACGGAATCTTCCAAGACCAGTTCTTGCATCCATAATATAATTTAATAATACCCAATCCTTAGGATTTAAAATTTCATCAACATTAAAGCCTGCACTATCTCCTTTATCTACTGCATCCATTAATTCAGCAGAAATATTCTTTAATACCTTTGCCCCACCATAATAATTATAAACTACTCTTGCTGCAGATTTTGCTTCTGCTTCAATTATTAATTTAGATGTATCTACATCCTTTAATCTTAAAAGCTCACTTTCATGATGGTCAAATGATAATCCTACTCTTGGATCAAATGGTAGGTTTGTTGTAATATCATTTTCTGACAATTCTATTTTGCCATCTTGGACATCCTTAGGATGAACAAATTTAATATCATCTATTAAATTTAATTCTCTTAGTATCATTGCGCAAACAAGCCCATCAAAATCACTTCTAGTTACTAATCTTTTCATAAATGCCCCCTATTTATTTTTATAGAACTTTTGTCTATCAATTACACCAATTTGTTCAGTAAATTCACCATTTTTAGTTTCTTTTAATCTTTCACCTAAAACACATAATTTAGAATCCATTGTATCAATATACCATAATACAAATGCTTCTGCAGTCATTGGCTTTTTAGGACTACCATATTCTGATAAGCCATGATGTGAAACAATCATATGCTCTAATAATAATGTTTCTTCCTTATTAGAATATCCTAGCTTATTAGCTGCTTCAGCTATTAAGCTTTCACCAATTACAAGATGTCCTAATAATTTACCTCTTAATGTATATTCAGTATCAACATTACCAGATAATTCTAATATTTTACCTACATCATGTAATATGATACCTGCATATAAATAATCACTATTTAAATAGTCATAATTTATTAAATATGAATCTGCAAGCTTAAGCATTCCAAGTGTATGTGTTGCAAGTCCACCTACATATGTATGATGCATTCTAGTTGCGGCAGGAAATACAAAAAAATCATCATAATATTTATCAAATATATCATTTAAGATGTCTTTAATGACTTTATTTTTAATTTTATTCTTATATTTTGTAATATTATCAATTAATTGTTCTAATGTGTATTTAGAACCCTTTTGATACATTCTTAATGCTTCATCTTTTTTATTTAAAGGAAGATCATCAATTAATGTATAGCTTGTTACATGATATGATGTTCTTTCTTTTTCAATAACATTATAATTAAATAAATAAATCTTACCTATAATAATATCATCACACTTTAAATCTATTTTTAAATTAATAATAGTATCATCAGGATTTTTACATACTAAATTATTGAATAAAGATGAATGTGAGATACTATCAACCTTAGTAATTATTTCCATCATCTGACCTCCTAAAAATATATACACCTGGTAAATTAAATGTATAATCATCATTTAATTTTAATACACGCTTTTGTCCATCAAATATCATAAATGTATTTTTATATGTATGGAATGTAAATTCATGATAATCACATTTAATAATTAATACAAGATGATATCCCTCACCTTCACATAATATCGCAGTCAAATTATCACTTATAAGTCCATCTAACACATGACATTTTTGTTCTATCTCTTCTATTTTAGAATATCTTAATACATCATATTCCTTTCTAATAGAAATTAAATCCTTTAATGTATTTACTAATGAAATATTTTTTTTCATTAAATTATAATCAAAATGATTAATTTTATCAGATGCATTATAAGAATTTGAGGAACCACCCTTGGTTCTTAAAAATTCTTCTCCAGCATGAATAAAAGGAATTCCTTGTGATATTAAAACTAAAGATAAGGCGAGCCTTGAAGAATAAAAGGCCCCAATATCATCATATTTTAATGAATATTTTAAATAATCATACATAGTCATATTATCATGACATTCAACATAATTTATTGATCTATAAGGATTATCAAATTTATAATAATCTGCACAAGAACCAGTTATAACATGGTTAATATCAAACATACCATTAACATATCCTTGGACAAAGCCTTTACTATTAGCCCATTCATTTCCTCTAATGATATCTCTAAATTTATCATTAAAGAATGCATAATTATTTAATTTACGATGATTATACATTGTTGCACAATCCTTTTCAGATAAAGGATTTAGCATATTCCATCCTTCACCATAAAGCATAATTGTATTATCTATTTCATCAAGCTTTTCTCTTGCGATATTCAATGTTTGAATATCAATTAATCCCATAAGATCAAATCTAAAGCCTGAAATATTAAAATTCTTTGCATAATATAATAAATTATCAATGATAAATCTTCTTACCATCTTCTTTTCTGATGCAACTACATTACCACAAGAAGATGCATTAGAATATCTACCATTTCTTTCAATTCTATATCCATAGCCAGGAACTAATATATCAAATGGAAATGTCTTTTTATCATAAACATGATTATAAACAACATCCATATTTATTCTTAATCCTAATCTAGATGCTTCATCAATTAAGAATAATAATTCATTAATTTTATCATATGGATCATCAGGATCCATTGAATAAAATCCTGAAGGAGAAAAATATGCTTGTGGATTATATCCCCAATTATATAATTTATCTTTCTTCTTCTCGTCTACTCCTGCGAAAGAGAAAATAGGTAATAATTGTAAATGGGTAATACCTAAATCTTTAATATATTTTAATCCTTTTCCTTTATCCATATTATCAGTTAAACCAACAAATGTGCCTTTATGTACATTTGTTAATCTAGATGTGAAATCTCTAACTGATGCTTCATATATAATTGAATCTGTATATTTACCAGAAAAATAAGGTTTATCATTTTTAATTTTATATAATTTTTTAGGATTTACTACAAAATCATATTTCATATTAGCTGATGTAGATAATGAATATAAATCATTTGTTTCAACAAATTCATCAAATACTCTTACAAAGTATTTATATTTAACACCATCTAAATTTTTATTAATTCTAACAGTCCATAAACCTTTCTTTTTAAAGGATAAATCATATCTTTCTATTTTATTATCAATATATAAATTTAAATATATTTCTTTTGCAACAGGAGTCCATATTCTAAATATAGAATAATTATTATGATATTCTACGCCTAAAGGTCCATCATAATAATTCTCTTCATCAAATCTTTCTTCTCTTATAATTCCTCCAGATTTGATAATACAAGAATTTCCTTTATTATCACAAAGGATATATTCCTTATGTAATAATAAGCCTGGATTTTGTAATATTATTTTATATTTATCCTGATCCCAATAAGAATCTATACAATTTAAATGATTCTTTTTCTTAATGCCTTTAAGAGAATAATAATATTCTAAATTAGAATCATATAATTCTTTATCTATTAAAACACTTATATATTCATATG
>JAILBI010000173.1 GCA_024681175.1 Acholeplasmatales bacterium | reverse complement strand
ATAATACTGTTGGTATTATTTATCTAAATCGGCAGTATTATATATACCAACAGTTTTATATGTTATTGAACCATTAAAACTACTATTAAAACTTATTTTAATATCCTTATTAATTAAATAATTGATATTGTTGATATTAATTTCAACATCAGTATCTGGATCTTTAAATTTAGAATTCACAATTATATATGCATAAAAATTAGATATTGCAATTTCATTATCATTTTGTGGTAATGAGCCATAAAGCATATTAGTATATTTAGAATTTTCATTTGGTGTTGCAAAACCACCAATAGAATAATCTCTTAATGTCTTAGGTGTATTTTGTGATACTTCAATATTTGCAATAGATATAGAAGAAGAATAATATTCACCTGTTGCATATAATGCAAGTGTATCATTACCATATTTTTGATTTAATCTTAATACATCATTTTCATTAAATACTATTTGATTTTCACTATCATATGTATCTTCTAATTTATCATTTTGATAATAATATTGCCTATAATGATAATAATTATTTATTTTTAATGAATTATAATCAGATTTATTAAAACTATTTTTAGTTACTTCTCTAGAATTATAATTCATTAAAGAAGAAGATACTCCAAATAATGTAAATGAGATTATTGTAAGAAGCATTGTTATAACTAATCTAAATGGTTTAACTTTTAAAGAAGATAAACCCATTTTAGTTGCTTTAGATAAAGGCAATTTAGATTTAATAAATTTTCTTTCTTTTTCATCATAGCTTCTTACATCTATTTCACCAGTTTTTGTAAATGTTTCAGTTTTATCATCATCTGAAATACGATTAGCTTTCTTAAAAGAAGAAATATCATTATAATTTGTTGCAATAATGATTTTATCATTTGCTTGCTCAATAAATTTTAATATTTCACCCTTATCCTCAGCTGATAATGATTTTGCATCTTTAATAGATAATGTATTTTCACCAATGATAGATACATTATCATTAAGGTTTTTAGGATCAATATGAGTCTTTTGTTCATCAGAGATGATTTTACCATCCTTTAATTCAATGATTCTATCACCATATATTTCAGCAAATTCTCTATCATGTGATACTATAATTATTAATTTTTCTTTAGATAATTTTTTTAATGTATCTAATACCTGCTTACCTGTTTTAGAATCAAGGGCTCCTGTAGGCTCATCAGCCATTATTATTTTAGGCTCCTTAATTAAGGCTCTTGCGATGGCAATTCTTTGCTTTTGACCACCTGATAATGTATTAGGCTTTCTTTTTTCAAAGCCTTTTAAATCAACCTCTTCTAATAATTTATGGACACGTTCCTTATTTGATTTTTTACCTTGCAATTCTAATGCTAAGGCAATATTTTCTTCTACAGAAAATTCATTTAAAATATTATATTCCTGGAATATAAAGCCAATGAATGTATTTCTATATGAATCAAAATCGGATTCAGAGAAGGTAGAAGAAGATCTACCCATAATGATTATCTCACCACTATCTACTGTATCAAGTCCACCTATTGAATTTAATAATGTAGATTTACCTGAGCCTGATTTACCAAGTAAAAATACCATTCCTTTTTCAGGAAATTTAATAGACACATCATCTAAAGCGTGCGTAGTAGTGCCTTTAGTGACATATGTCTTTTTCAAATTCTTAACTTCGATCATCGTTATCACCACTTTTTTTAATTTTATAATACTATAAAAATTATTGCAAGTTTTGTACTTTATAAGTACATTTTACCATTAAATAGTTGTAAATGTTTACAACAGTGCTTATTTTTGTTTCAGTTTATTAAATAAATATGATAAAATAATAATATATGTGTTAATTTTTTGGAGGCCAAATGGAAGACACTTTAAAGACAAAGAAAAAAGCTCCAATTAAATATATATTAAGTGTTTTATTTTTAGTGACATTAATTGTAGTTACTATAATTGTTTTGTGTACTCAATATGACATGAAGCAAGTATATAATGTTGTTAAAATGATTCGTTATAGATATATTTTCGTAGGTATGTCTTTAATGTTTATTTATATCTATTTTGAAGGATTAGCTACAAGAAAAATATTAATGACAATGGATTGTAGAACATCCATCATAAATAATTTTTCTTATGCCGCAATAGATTATTATTTCTCAGCTGTAACTCCATCTGCAACAGGTGGTCAGCCAATGGCAGGATACTACATGACAAAGGATGATATTCCTGTAACTAAAACAAGTATATCTTTATTAATAAATACATGCTTATTTAAATTTGTTTTATTAATATTATCATTAGTTGTATTTATAGGTGGTTTTATTACAGGAAGAAATTATGTTACATCAAGACCACTTGTATTAGTATTATTTATTTTAGGCTTCTTTATTAATATTTTATTTATAATTGGTTTATTATTAATTGTATTTAAAAGAAATTGGGTAGAAGCAATAGGATTAAGATTATTATTACTTGCAAGAAAATTAAAAATAATAAAGAAGAATAAATTTAAAATTATTAGAAAATTTAAAATTAAAATGGATGAATATGAAGCTGCAGCTCATATTATGATCACACATAGATGGAAATTCTTTTTTGCAACATTATATAATTTCATTCAAAGAATTGCATATTTCTCTATGGCATATTTCGTATTCTTAGCATTTAGAGAAGTATACCCTGAATTAAATAATATGACATATTTTGATTTAATATCAATACAAATTATTATTGCCTTATCAGTTGATTCTCTACCTTTGCCTGGTGGTGTTGGTATTTCTGAATTTTTATATATATTCTTATATGGTCAAATATATGTTACAGCAGTTGCGGGAATATATGATACAGAAGCAATTGTTGCATCCGCGATGCTATTTACACGTGCAATAAGCTTCTATTTACCTGTAATTATTACCTGCTTGATATTTATTATTAAGCATGTTTGTACAATAAGAAAATCAATTAAAAGGGCTCATGAAAGTGAACTTTTAATTGAAAATAAAGAAAAAGATGGTAATATT
>JAILBI010000158.1 GCA_024681175.1 Acholeplasmatales bacterium | reverse complement strand
AATATGATTTGACATTTTCATAATCAATATCATTATTATCGTAATAATTATAATTATTGATAATCAATTTGTTTACATATTCAAAATTATCTATTAAATAGGCTCTAGCTTCATTTAAAAGCATAAATTTTTTTCCATCCTTATACCTTTTAATAGCTGTATCAGGATGATATATTTTAGATAATTGTTTATAATTATTTTCCACATCATCGTATGTATATGGCTTTTTTATGTCTAGTTCTAATACGACAATATATTCAATTATTTCACTTATCGTACGCTCCAAACTATCACATCCTATTTTTCTATTGTCGTTAAATTATAATATGTATCAGTTATTTTAATAAACTGTTCTATTTCATCATTTAAATTGTACATATCAAAGTCTATTACATCACCCTCATCTAAGGAAAATTTAATATTTAATTCATAAAAACAATTAAATTTATCCTTTAATTCCTTTAATATTAATCCCTTATCTAAAACACCAGATAAAGACTCATGAATGAATACAGATAATTGAAAATCTTCTTCGACTGTCCTTTTGTTTAAACCATAATATAATCTTTCCTCAGTTATACCTGGTTCTATACCTATAGTGTTTATAAAATTATCTAATTCAACATCGCCCAAAGTTGATGTATAAACTATAAATGCACATTTACAATTCATTTAATTAACATCCTTTTTTCATAATCATTAATATTATACAATAATATTTAATATTTTTATTAACAAAAGAAAAAAGTTTGATACATTGTACCAAACTTATTGTTTTAGAAATGGCGCGCCCAGTAGGACTCGAACCCGCAACCTTTTGATCCGTAGTCAAACGATCTATCCAATTGATCTATGAGCGCATATTATATTATACGTACAATAAGTGGCGGTCCGGACGAGACTCGAACTCGCGACCTCCTGCGTGACAGGCAGGCATTCTAACCAACTGAACTACCGGACCACTTTAGTACGCTCGTTTATTTTATCATACATAATTTTATAATTCAACACCTTTTTATAAAAAAATCACCCCACAAATGTAGGGTGATAATAATAAATTATTATTTTACAAAAAATGTCTTATCATCATCAAAATCAATAATGTGATCTTTATATAATCCACCGTAAGCTCTCTTAAAAGCTTTTCTTGAAATCTTTAATGCTTTTTCTACTTCTTCAGCGCTACTTTTGGCTGTTAATTTCATCACACCATGATGTAATTTCATATAATCAATAATAATTTCTTTATCAGAATCAATCATTTCTTCTTTTTGTTTATTTAATGTACCATAGTATTCATTATCTAAAGCCTTAGTTATTTTAACTGTTACTTTTTCTCCTAATTTGTGTTCGCCTCTTAATTGAGTATTTGGCACAAACACATACATTAAATCACTAGTCAATATACCAATTCCCTTTTCTACGATAATAGATACAAAACCCTCTACTTCCTCTAGTTCCTCATAAATGACATTCTTATGTAAGTCCATAATTTCATATTTATTTAAAGGTTTCGCAGTTAAAGTGTCCTTTTTAATCTTTAATTTAATAAATAATTTAGAACCAACTTCTGGCCATAACTGTTCATTATATGGCAAATAATCTTTTGAAATTAATACATCCTTTGGAGTATTTATATCAATAAATATACCAACACCACTAATTATATCTTTTACTTGTCCAAAGCCTGGATATGTCAAAGAAGCAAAAGGTGTCTCTTCTGTGGCAGTTAATCTCTTTGCCTTATCTGAATAAATAAATACTTTTACTTCATCATTAACATTATGTTCCTTAAGACTTTGACCATAGTGTAATAAAACTTCATCATGTCCATCTGTAAGCATATAACCTAAGTCTGATAATCTCTTGACCTTTAATGTGTAAAATTCTCCTAAATTAATCAATTGCGATCACCATCCTTATAATTTCTATCTGTCTGTTGTAAATACATTTCCTTTTTATCCTTAAATGTTTTCTTATTTTTGTTTTTTGTCTCGTATTTTTTTATTAGCTCTTGTTCCGCCTTTGTTAGCTTTTTTTCCATTTTCATTTTCTCCTTTAATAGTTGAATCAATTAAAATTCCTTCATTAACTAATTCATCAAGCATTCTAAATACATTGTCAGCATAAGGTAATGTATCTCTTGTCCCAGTTGGAAATAATACCTCTAAATATCTAGTTTCTTTATCATATAAATATAAAATATAACCAGTTTTTTTATTTATAGTATAATACTCACGAAACATACTAATTGGGAAGCTGAAATCATCTTCAGTTTTCAATCTTTTTAAAAATGAACTCAATCGTTGGAAATATAATCTTCCTTCCTTATAGCTCATTACAAAATTACCGAAGGGACCACCATATATTTTACCTAAATTTTGTCTTATATAAACTATACAAGGCTTCATACCCTTTAGGGTTCCTTCTTGTCTCATTGTCATAATAATATGTCTTCTATCCATAATCTCACCTTACCTCATAGATTATAACACATATATCGCAAATATAACATTTTTATTATTTTTTTTAAAATAAATTGACAAGCGCTTTCATTAGTGTTATATTATAAGTGCAAAAGATAATAACTTTTCAAAATAATCTCTCCCAAAAAAGGAAAAGTCAAACTAATCTAGTTTGGCTTTTTCTTTTCTTTTATCATCTTTTTCTTTTAATTTATTATATAATTCTATATTCTTAGGAACACTTATATTTTTAGCTTTAGCTAATCTTATTAATTCGTATCCAAAATCATTTAATTCATTTAAATTACCTTTGTTAAAATCAACAGTAAGAGATGTAACTCTATCAGATTTAAAATCTCTTGTTGATTTTTTTAATTCATCTATATCAGATGAAGTTAAACCAGAATTATACGCTTTAGAAACTTTATATACTTCATCAAATATTTCATCTAAATAATTTAATATCTTAGGATCACTCATATCCTTATATGTGTAATTATATAGGGCAGATATTTGATTTATACCTATGTTTAAACACCACTTTAACCATATTCTTCTTCTTAAATTATGATAAATATGATTGTTGATATTATATTTATTAAACAATAATCTCATTTTTATTAATGGT
>JAILBI010000143.1 GCA_024681175.1 Acholeplasmatales bacterium | reverse complement strand
GGTATTAAATGGATTTGACCAATATATAAATTATTAGTTCTTAAATCTTCAGATATAGATTCTAAAATATTATGATATAAAGATCCTTCATTTTTTTCTTTATATATTCTATATTCTTTATTAAATAAATCAGGATTTATTAATAATATAGAAACTAAATATAAGCATACAAGGTGGATGCATTCCTTCTTCTTATAATATTGAAGACATCCACATTCAAATGATTCAATTTCAAGCTTTGATGATAAAACTAATTTAGACCCTACCGCATGTAATGCATCATTAAAAAGCTTTGTAGGTGTAGAAATATATTTATCATCTGCAGTTTCAATTTCTGCATATAAATTAGGGCTTTTTAAAGCCTCATTTAGAAATAATTTTAAATATGAATTATCTTTATATTTATATAGTAGTTCACTAAGCTTCATGAACATCCTCCTTAAAACGCCTTTTATGATTATATCATAAATTTCATTATTTAAAACCACTTAAATGATAAGTTTTAAAAATAACATTATTTTACATTTTTTAAACTTATGTTATAATAAAAAAAGAGGTACTCATATGGCAAAAAATAATCAAGATTTAATGACTGAATCAAAAGAAAATTATCTAGAATCAGTTTTAAAGCTATCACTTAAATGTGATATTGAAAAATTTGATGATGATACAGATAAAGAAATATTTCATAATGAAGCAATTAATGCATTATTAGAACTACAAAATAATGAAAATGTAACATTAAAATCAGAAGTTCACGCAATTAATATTAAAGATGATCTTAATTATTCAAAGCCTTCTGTTTCAATAATGCTTCATAACCTTGAAAATGAAGGATTTATTACAATTGATAATGATAATCATATACATTTAACTGATATAGGTTATCAAGTTGCAAAAAAGACATATGAAAGACATTTAATATTATCTGATGTATTAGTTCAATTTGGAGTTAATATTAAAACAGCACTTGAGGATGCATGTAAAATAGAACATGATCTACAAGATGAAACATTTAATATTATTAAAAACTATTATTTAAATAAATATTGTAAATAATAAAAGGCACCTTCAAGGTGCCTTATTTTATTCTATATATTTATCTTCTTTTGATTCTTTTTTAGATATAGTTCCATAATAGCTAACAATTACAGATGTTAATATTGCAACTACTACTATTCCATATATACCAAGTACTACAGTTAAGATTCTTCCAACGAGTGTGACTGCATAAAAATCACCAAAGCCTATTGTTGTAATAACTGCGAAGCAATACCACATTGCATCCCAATAATTTGTAATATTTTCTTTTTCAAACATTGGGAATAAAAATGAGAATGTAATAATCATTGCGAAAAGACAAATTATTACATCAATTGTATGTGTTTTAATTAATATGTCTACAAATATTTGTACCTTAGAAAGCTTTAATGAAGGCATAATGATATTTTTCATTGATATTAATAATAATAACAATCCTGGTACCATTGTAATATGGATAGCTTCTTTTTCTTTTATATTAACTAATATTGCAATACCAAGACCTATTAATGTTAATCCTACTAATACATTAGTTAATATTCCAACCTTAGTTTTTTCTTTATTATGAATAAATACTCTTAATATTTGACTTGATGCAACTGCCATAACTACCATAAATGCTGATAAAAAGAATAATTTATAATTATCTTTTGCACCAAAAGCTAATATAGCCGCAACAGTATATATTAATGAAATAATTATTAGTCTTATTCTATCCTTAATATTAGGATATTTAATAAATAAAAATGCTTGATAAGCAATTACAGATAATATTACAAATCCTAAAAATAAAGATGTATTAGATGCATCTTCATTTGAAGCATGACCTGTTAATGTAAAAATCAAGCTCATTGTAATAATTGATAATACTAAATTTAATACAAAAAATATTATTGATTTAACTTTCTCAATTGTTGTTTTTGACATAAAATCACATCCTTAAATAAAAGATATTAAAATTATATTATTTTATATTTAATAATTCAATCAAAAAAAGTCTAAAGATTAAATATAGTGAACCCATAAAATTGGACTCTATATAAAATTACTTTAGACTTTTTTATTTATATATAAATAGCTATCACTGAACGAATCAAAATGAATATAATTTATTTCCATCTAGGAGTTCATATTCATCCGAATTAAAATCAAAACCATTAATACTAACAAATCCAATTCTATTTACTTTTATACCTTTTATATTTTGAATTTGATTTAATTCAGTATTCAATGATACGATATCAAATGGTTTTTTCAAGTATTTTACTTCATATATATCAAATCCATCAGCTGTTTCAATAGCAACATCAAATTCTCCATTTGTTTTACTTGTTGAATCATCATAATAATATGTTCCAATATTCCTAATTCCTTTTAAATTACCATTTTTAACTTGTAAGGAAAGATAAGATCTACATATATCTTCAAATCTATGAGAAACATATGTATTCAATGAATCTTCAATAAACTCATCATAAAAGACATTTGGTCCTAATATTTCTAAATTACTTTTGTAATTATAAACATATGTATAAAAGAATCTAATGGCATTATCCTTGATTTCATAAAATGATTTTTTAGAATCATTTGGTTTATTAATTGGAAATACTTTATTTACTAATTTAAGTTCAATTAATGATTTTAAAGAAACATTAATTTTACCTGTTTTTTCTTTATCTAATATA
>JAILBI010000122.1 GCA_024681175.1 Acholeplasmatales bacterium | reverse complement strand
ATTAATTATGTATATTAAAAGGAATATTGAAAACAAAATAATGGAAGCATCTAAACAATTTGCTTCTATAACAATATATGGTTCAAGACAAGTTGGGAAATCAACATTAATTGATGAATTATTTCCTAAAATAAAAAAAGTATCACTAGATGATATTGAAATTAGAGATTATGCTTTAAAAGATCCTAAAGGATTTTTAAAATATTATTCTACACCATTAGTAATTGATGAAATACAAAAAGCGCCTATTATTTTAGAAGAAATGAAGATTGTAATAGATGAAAAAAAGAAGGAATGGGTTAAAACAGGAGAAAATGAACTTCTTTATATAATGTCAGGCTCTAATCAATTTGAATTACAAAAGGCAGTTTCTGAATCTTTAGCCGGTAGAACATGTATTTTTAATTTGGCATCTCTCTCATACAATGAAATAAAAGAAAGAAGTGGCAATTATTTTAATCCTGATATTAATGTTTTATTAGAAAAGGGTAATCAATTGAATCAGTATAGATCTAGAAAAGAAATATTTGAAGATATATATCTAGGTGGTATGCCAGAATATATATCAAAAAAATTAGACAGAGAAATGTTTTTTAAATCATATCTTTTAACATATTTAGAAAAAGACGTTAGAAAAATCATATCTCCTGATAAAGAAACAACATTTATTAATTTTATGAAATATATAGCTTTAAGAACTGCATGTCAAGTAGATTATTCCGAAATATCAAGAAGTGTAGGAATAGATGCAAGAACTGTAAAAAACTGGTTGTCAATTCTTGAGACATCGGGAATAATTAAATTATTATACCCTTTTTTAGCAAATATTTCTGATAGAATAATAAAGGCTCCTAAATTATATTTCATAGATACTGGACTAGCTTCATATTTATGTGGTATACCGTCACCAGAAATTCTTGAAAAGAGCACTTTTGCAGGTAGTTTTTATGAAACTTATGTAGTATCCGAAATTATAAAATCATATTATAATTCTTATAAAAATACAGATTGTATTTATTATTATCGAGATAGAGATCAATATGAAGTTGATTTAATAATCGATAGTTTTGATTCGATTTATCCTATAGAAATCAAAAAAGGTATTAATCCAGTTAGCAATAAGAAGAATTTTAATATATTAAAGAAATATGGCAAACGCATAAATGTTGGTTTAGTAATTGCATCATGTGATAAAGTTTTTCCTATTAATGAAGAAGTATATTATTGTCCTATTGATATAATTGGAATATAAAATGCAATTTGAATTACATTGACACCTTAATTATCTTATTATAGAATATAGATGTAAATGAATATTCCATTAAAAGGGAGTAGAAAGCCTAATATTAGGTATAAAATATCGTCAATACGACTTCTGTCCGGTATTAATTTAAATTTCAAGACTTTTGGCATTGTAGCTAAAAGTCTTTTCTTTTTATGATATCCATTTATAATTATAATTAAATTAGGAGGATATAATTATGTATCTAGCATTAGCAATTGTATTATTTAGTTTTTCTTTTATATTATTAGTTTGGGGAGTATTAAGCTTGTTTAATAAAGGATTCTTATTTAATAATGCTTTTATTTATGCCAATAAAAAAGAACGTGAACAAATGAATAAGAAACCGTATTATATTCAAACAGGAATAGTTTTTATATTGTTGAGTATTGCATCTTGTTTAGAAGGTTTTAATGCTTTATTACGATATGATGTATTCTTTGTTTTATTCATAATATTAATTGTTGTTACTCTAGTATTTGCGATTGTATCAACTATCTATATTGATAAAAAGATAATTAATAAGTCAGAATAATAACTATAAAAAAATATGCAAAATCGATACAACAATGTTGACATCGCTGTTGACACTGCTTTAAAAATAGGCATAGTTAAGGCATTTTTATACACACCACACATTTCTCTTGCATAATAATGAAGTTGAGATAGGTAATGGCTTAGTTAAGTCAAAAATTACGAGTTAAATTTTTAAAATCCGGTCTAAAAAAAGCCCATGACATTTAAAAAAAGCATAAAATGGCTGTTTTTTGGTGTCCGGAAGGTGTCCGGAGAGATGAAAAAAATGGCTTAACAAAGCCGTTTTTACAATTAGTTAACTTATCTAAGCGTTAATTGTTTGATTATTATAATTGCAAAGAAAAAGATATTAAGCAGGACTTCTCACCCTGCTTTTTATTTTGCTAAAAATGCAAAAAGGTGTAAATTGGTTTTATAACAAACTTGCAAAAAGGTGTAAATTGG
>JAILBI010000109.1 GCA_024681175.1 Acholeplasmatales bacterium | reverse complement strand
TTTTTGTTTTAATTTAATAAAAATGATATAATTAAAAAAATATAAATGTTTTATTTATATTAATTTTAAATATGGAGGTTTTTTATGCTAAGAAGACATAATAAGCTTTATTTAATTTTAACATTGTTAATTATGGCATTTACATTTACATTTATTACATTTAAATCAATAATAAAGGTAAATGCTGGAGGAACAGCTAATCCTGTTTCAGGATTATATATGAAGGTTAAGGATGATAATCCAATTAAGGTTGGAGATAGAGTCTTAATTGCTTCAACATCTCGTGTTGTAATGTCAGGTGCAGGCGGAAACCCTGGTTATATATATGGAGATACTTCTGGATTTGCAATGAGTGATAATAATCGAGAAGGTCATCTACAGGATTCAGACGATCGTATTTATGCTGAAAATTCAAACATATTAGAATTTGAAGTATGCCAAGGAGCTGTAGAAGGATCATTTGCATTCAAGACTGTTTTAGCTAGTCTTGGTTCATATGAAACTAATGTTACTGCATATCTTGCATATGTACCAGATAATAATACATGTCATAAGTATGATGGCATTTCATATTGGGCAGTTAGAACTGGCTTTGATGATGGTGGTGATAAAGATAATGAAGCTTGGAATGTTTCATTTGACACAGTGAATGGTGTTTCAGAAATGCACAATTGCGCTATTGATGCATCATTACGTTATCGTGCTGGATCATCTGCAAGAGTATGGTTTGGTCTTAACGGTCCAGATATGCAAAATCAAGATCTTGTTATTGGTATAAACATTTATAAAAAGGTATCAGGCTCAGAAATTGTTGCAGATAGTGTAAATCCACCAACAAAATTCAATTATAAGCCTAGTGAAGAAATTGATTTCAGTGGTTTAAATTTTACATTTAGATATGGTGATGGCACAAATCCTTCACGTGAAGAATACATCTATTATGATGATGAAAAAGATTTGTTTAAAACTCCATCTAATGTTTATAATTCAGGTCAAAATAAGTATGAGGTTGAATATTTAGATCATAAATTTTATGTTACTTTAAATGTAAGTGATTTAGCCTATAGAAAAATAGATTATGCATTAGATGATTATGGTGGATCATATGTTTTAATTAGCTATGTAATTAGCGATGATGGTACTGATTATTTTATTCCTAATGGTGTTGCAATAGGAGATGAATCTGCTAAAAACCCTACTAAAAGAGTCACAGAAAATTATATAGCAAACGAAAATGGCTTCTCAACATTTTATGGTAGTGTAGGTGAAATTACTTGGAATGAGGCTGCAAGCTTTATAATTAGCTTTGATGGAAATAATTATTATATTAAAAATTATGATGGAAAATATTTAAGAAAAGGTAATAATGGAGAAGTATATTTATCTGACACTAAAGGAGACCCAATTTATTTCAGTCTTAGCGATGGTAATACTTATATTAAATTAGTAGGTACAAATGAGACATTATCATTATATGATTCTACAGTAAAGTATGTAGCTAATCCTGATAGTAATAAATTAATGGTTTATAGTGCTGCATTAAAACAAGAAGTAATTACAGAAATAAATACATTTGTTAATCATATTTTTGATACCGCATTTGATTATGAAGAAGGAAGATGCTTCTCATCAAATAGCCATGGCTACATTAAAGAAGCATTTGAGGCTTTAAGCCCTATAGCTAAAGCTTATGTTACAAATGTTAAATATACACATAAAAAAGAAGTAACTAATTCTTTAGAAGATATGATGAATGTATATGATAATACTATCGCAAGAAGAGGTGACGATTTTGCAGATTTCATGAATCGTAAAACCACTTATTCATATACAAATATCGTAAAAGGATTAATTGATGAAATCGGTGTTGTAACACTTGATAAAGAAAGTTTAATCAATGATGCTAAAGATGCATATAACGGCTTAACAGCGAAGCAAAAAGAATTTATTCCTTCTGAATCAGTACAAGCTTTAGAAGACGCAATAGAAAAGCTTAAAGTATTAAATGTTTCAATTACTCCACTTCAACAGGAGGCAATTGTTGGTGAATATACATATGTTAGATTTATATTCATCTTAAATGGTTATAATGAGCTTACATCAGCTGATTTTGAAAATCAATTAACAATTATTTTAGATGAAGGATTATCTTCAGAAAAAACAATTGAAAGAACACCTAATGCATATAATAAATTAACAGCTTCAGGTGATACTTATGTTGCAACTGTAGGTGAAGATGAATACACATTTGATAATGCAATAAATAAAGATGATATTTATATTATCTATGTAATAAAATTCACTACTGAAAAATATGCTGGACATAATGTAAAAGCATCATTAATTTATAATGAAACTGAATATAAAACTTCAGGTTATGATTTCGAATAAGGAGGATATAAATATGAAAGAATATAATAAACCATATATCATTGATGAAGAAATCGAACTTGAAGATGTTGTTGCAGCTTCAGGCACTCGTAATATAAATCAAGAGGATGAAGTAGATCCGTTTGATGAAGTATAAGGTGATAATAATATGAAAAAAATATTATCATTATCATTATTATTAATACTAGGTATATTTATATTATGTAGCTGTAAAAATAAACCAGATAATGATACTAAACAAACATCAGAACAAACATCAGAATCTGGTGTATATGATGATTCATTACCTTGGGGGTCATTACATTAATAATAAAGCTTCAGAACTAATAATTCTGAAGCTTTTTTTCATCAAATAAAAATAATGTAGTCATATATTTTTTTTATGGTATAATAACGTTGTTTGGTAGGTGATTAATTTGGTCAGATATGGAAATATAAATGATTTAGATGAAATATTAAATATGCTAGATTTATGTAAAAAAGATATGTATGAAAGACATCTCCATATCTGGGATGATAATTATCCTACTAAAGAAATCATATTAAATGATTTAAAATCTGGTAATAGTGTAGTTTATGAATATAATGGTCATGTAGTAGCTTTCCTTGTATATTATAAAGATATAAAGGATAAAAATGAAGAATGTTATAAAGATCATAAAAATCCTTGTTTAATACAAAGAGTTATGTCACATCCATCATATAGAAGAATGGGACATGCTGAAGCCATTTTAAGATATGTTGAAACAAAAGGATTTTCATCTATAAGATTACTTACAAGAGATGTAAATATTTATTCAGTTAATTTATATAAAAAGCTTGGATATAATGTTATGACTACATCACTTAATGGTGCTGATGTAATGCAGTTTTGTGAAAAAGTATTATAGTATAAAAAAATCAGTCTCAATTGAGGCTGATTTTATTTTTAAAAAGGGCTACCTCAAAATATGCAAATAAAACATAATATTAGATATTTCTTAATATTAAAGCCAATATTCCTAATTCGTATTATTGACAAATTACGGATATTATTTTATAATCCGAATTAGGAATATAGGAGAATATTTATGTATAAAGAATTTTTTTATAGATTTGGTAAATTAATATATAAGATAGATTATTATTATGCAGAAATTGCCAAAAAAAGTGGTGTCAAACCTAATTTAATGTGGATATTATATGCGTTAAATGATGGTAAATCTCATTCTCAAAAAGATATTAGTATATCTTGGGATATACCTATTACAACAATAAATACTATTGTTAAGGAATTAAATAATGATGGTTATGTTGATTTAATTCATATTCCTGGTAAAAGAAGAGAAATGAATATTATATTAACAGATAAAGGTAAAGAATATTCTAAAAATATATTAAAAGATATTTATGAAATTGAAGAAAAGGTTTTTAAATCATTAGGCGAAAAAGTAAGAATTAATGATGATTTAGAATTTTTATTGAAAAAATTATATGAAAGTAAAGGTGAATAAATATGTATGAATTATTAAATGGTATAAATGGACCAAGTGATGTAAAAAAATTAAATATAGAAAAATTAAATATATTAAAAGATGAAATAAGAGAAGCATTATTTAATAGATTAACTAAAATTGGTGGTCATTTTGGACCTAATTTTGGTATGGTTGAAATGACTATTGCGTTACATTATGTATTTAATTCACCAATTGATAAATTTGTATTTGATGTTTCTCATCAATCATATACTCATAAAATATTAACTGGAAGAAAAAATGGATATATTATTGATGAATGCTTTAAAGAAGATTCAGGATATACAAATCCAGAAGAATCAAAACATGACTTTTTCAATGTTGGTCATACATCAACATCTATTTCTTTAGCTACAGGTTTAGCTAAAGGAAGAGATATCTTAGGTGGAAAAGAAAATATTATCGCAATCATCGGTGATGGCTCATTATCTGGTGGTGAAGCTTTAGAAGGATTAA
>JAILBI010000100.1 GCA_024681175.1 Acholeplasmatales bacterium | reverse complement strand
ACATGTATTTTATTAAAATCAGACATATCCATATTCTCAATATGAATAAATACATCTTCTCTTATTTTCATTATTATTCTTTGACCCATATTTTGAAGCATAATATTAGAAATATAATGAATTATTGCAGATGAAATAATTATAAATGTAAATATACCAACTAAGAATAATGATATAGATAATTTATAATTATCTTCTTTTACAAAATCAAATGTATTTATCATCCATTTTGCAAAATCAATTATATTTTTATTTGCTTTTAAATATTCGGGATCAGTTGAATTTAAATCTAAATTTAAAATACCAATAATATTACCTTCAATTAAGGCAGGTGCAAGATCAACTAATATAAATATCAATGTTAAAAATAAGCATATAAAGAATGTCTTTTTATAGCCATTCATATATTTTAATAGTCTTTTTATAACTTCACTATCTTTATATTTCTTTATATTCTTATTATCATCATTAGTAATATTATTCATCTATATCACCTCCATCCACTTCTTTTTCAAGCTCCTGAAGGCGTACAAGCTCTGCATATTCAGAATTATTTTTTAATAATTCTTCATGTGTACCTACACCAGATAATTTACCATCATTTAAAATAATAATTTTATCTAATGTTTCAATTGTTGATATACGATGAGCAATAATAATTGTTGTTTTATCTTTTCTTAATAATTTTAAATTATGAATAATTTCTTTTTCAGTCTGTGTATCTACTGCAGATACTGAATCATCAAATATTAGAATATTTGGTTCCTTTAATAAAGCTCTTGAGATAGATATTCTTTGCTTTTGTCCACCTGATAATGTGACACCTTTTTCACCTATTACAGTTTCAAAATTCTTCTCAAATAGCATTATATTATCATATACATCTGATGCTTTTGCATATTTAATAACTTCTTCTTTATTAACACTATCCTTTGAAAATGCTATATTATTTTCTATCGAATCAGAAAATAAGAAATTATCTTGAGGAACATATCCAATATTATCTCTTACAACCTTAATAGGAATATCCATAATATCATTATCATCATAATAAAGCATTCCTCTATCGATATTATATAATCTTACAAGTAAATCAACTAAGGTAGATTTACCTGATCCTGTTTTTCCTATTAAGCCTACCATTTCACCTTTTTTAATTTCAAATGATAAATCATTTAATTGATGATCATTTGAAAAAGGATATGAAAATGTTAAATGATTAAATTTAATATTGCCATATATTTCTTTTATATCCTTTACATTTTCATCCTTTACATCTATTTCATAATCAAGAAAATCTGCAATTCTTTTATATGATGCAGAGCCTTCAGAATGATGCTGAATAATCATAGATATAGCCATAAATGGCCATGTTAATATATCAAAATAAGAAATAAATTCCCATAATCTTCCTACTGTAAAGGATTGACCAAAGAATGTTTTACCTTTAAATACAAAATATGCTCCACCTGCAAAAAGTATTGCAATAATTGTTGATACAAGCATAGATAATAATACTTCTAATAAAACCTTAATTTTAATATATTCCATATTCTTCTTATAAGAATTTTCATTTACTTTATAAAATCTTTTAATTTCATTTGTTTCTTTAACAAAGGCCTTTATTACAGCTATACCAGAAAAATTTTCTTGAGCAAAATCAGATAACATATCATATGATTCTTGCTTTTCTGTAAATTTCTTTTTTAATATTCTTCTTATAAAAAAAGATAAAAATACAATTATAGCCATAGGTATAATTGAAAATAAGGTTAATATATAATTAACTCTTATCATTCTATATAAAGCAAGTGAGCCTAAAAATATCGCATCAATTAAGGCTACTGTACCAAAGCCTAATGTTCTATTAATTGTACTAAGATCATTTGTAAAAAGAGCCATTATAGCTCCAACCTTATGTGTTTTATAAAATGATATCTGCATCTTTTCTGATTTAATAAACATATCACGACGCATATCACCTTCAATTTTTATGGCAGTACCTATAATTAAATATCTCCATAAGAATCTTCCAATAAATAATATTAACGCAACTAATATTAAATAAAGCATATATGTTTGAATATTATATATAACACCTTTACCATTAGAAAAACTGGAAGTAAATAAATCAGTTATACTTCCAATTTTACCTTCATCAGCAAGTGTGCCATCTTTAATTCCATCTAATACTAAACCACATATTCTTGGAATTTCAAGCTGTGCATAATCTACTAATAAAAGAGTTATTATTCCTAATATTATAAACAATAAATATTTTTGATAATATTTATTTATATGCTTACCAAAAATCATATTACTCCTTTATAAGCTTTAACATATCATCATTTTCTTCTTTAATAATTTCTAATTCTTTATTTAAAAAAGGATGATAAAAATTCATTTTATATGAATGAAGTGCACATCTATTTATTAAATTAGATTTATCACCATAAAGCTTATCCCCAAGTAAGGGATTACCTAAATGTGATAAATGTACTCTAATTTGATGTGTTCTTCCTGTCTCAAGTACACAAGATATTAAAGAATAATTATCATATTCCTTTAATACCTTATAATTAGTGATAGATCTTTTACCATTTTTAGTAACTAAATATTTATTATTATTGTGTCTATCAGATCCTATAGGTAAATCTATTTTACCTATTTTATTTTTTAATTTACCATTTATTAATAAATGATATTCTCTTTTAATATTATGATCTAAAAATAATTTAGAAAAATATGCTAAAGATAAAATA
>JAILBI010000159.1 GCA_024681175.1 Acholeplasmatales bacterium | reverse complement strand
TTGTGCCCAATTTCTTTTGTAATCTCCAATTATTGTAATTAAATATATATTCTTCAATTTTATTTATTAATGCTTGTTCATTCTCAAAATGAATTCCATGAAACATTTCTGATTTAAGTATTCCCCAAAATCCTTCCATAGGCCCATTGTCTATACATCTCCCAACTCTAGACATAGATTGTATCATTCCATTTTCATCTAGCTTCATTTTGAACATTTTAGATGTATACTGAAAGCCCCTGTCACTATGAAAAATAGGATGAGCACCTGGATTAGTTTCTATAGCCTTATCAAATGTATCAAATACTAATTTGTTATTGTTATGATGACTTATTACATAAGATATTATTGATCTATCAAATAAATCTATTATTGCTGATAAATATAATTTTTGTTTAGCTCCCGGAATCTTAAACTCTGTAACGTCAGTACACCATTTTTGATTTGGATATTCTGCAGTAAAGTTTCTTGCTAGAATATTTTCTCCAACCTGCTCAGGTTTAATAATTACTCTATTTGATTTCTTTCTTCGAATTCTTGCTTTTATTCTAAGAGTTTTCATTAGTCTATGAATGTATCCTTCTGAATAATGTGTTTGGTTAAAGTAATTAATATAAAAAGTCATTTGTCGATAACCTAATACGCCTTCAAAAGTATCATTATAATCTATTATTAATGCTGCTAATTCATTATCTTGAATCTCTTTATTGGGGATGTTTCTATTTTTCCATTTATAATAACTAGATCTAGGTATATCTAATGTTTTACATAAAAAATCAACTGTAAAGCTGGATTTGCTCTTAAATTCATCTATCGTTTCGTATTTGTCTTCCTGCCTAACAAGCGAGAATCTCTTTCCATTCTTTCCTGTATTTCTATGTTTTTTTTTAATACTTCAATAACCATCTTAGAACGTTCCAATTCTTTTTTTAACTTTTCTATCTCAATATCTTTCTTTTCTATATCAGAAAGCTTATGTTTAGGCTCTTTAGAAGAAGGACGACCTCTAGAATCAGAAAGACCATCTTCACCAGATTCATTATATTTCTTCACCCAATTATAAACATTAGCGTATGGGACACTATATTTATCTGCGGCACCTTTATAATCATTATTATTAGTTAATACATAATTAACTATTTCTAATCTTTCTTCTAATGTGGTCTTTCTTGATTTCATAGTATAGACATCCCCTTTAGGATCATAATCCTTAATTTCGATGTCATTATTATACTTTCTTATCCAATTTAAAACAACTGTCGCTGAAGTAATATTATACTTATTTGCTAATCCTCTATAACTATCAACTTCGTTTAAATAATCATCTATTATCTGTTGCTTCAGTTCTTTCGAATATGTTTTATTTTTGGGAAAATTGTCAAATGCTTTATCCCCTAATGATTCATATCTTCTTGCCCAATATCTTATAGGATTATCAGTCTTTTGTTCAAGTTTGTATTCATTAGCTAATACTGAAGGCGATTCCCCTTTCAAATATCTTTTAACAATTTCTAATTTTAGTTCCTTACTATATTTTGCTTTTCTTCCCATAAAAAAATACCTCCAAAGTAGACTTACAATAATGTGGAGGTATCGCGAATCCCCATGGGGATTGGTATCCTTTTCTCTTTTAATTATTTTATTTGTCTACTTTAGAGATATCATATCAAACAAGGAGATTTTATTATTTTATTATTCTTCTTTCTTTCCTACATATTTTGTTGCAGGACGAACAATCTTTTTATTATATAATAATGATTCTAAATCATGTGAAATCCAACCAACTAATCTTGCAGCTGCAAAAATAGGGATGAAAAGATCATGTGGTATGCCAAGCATTTCATAAACTAAACCTGAATAGAAATCGACATTAGCACACATTCTAGTGCCCTTCTTTTCTTCCATCACCTTAAGCGCAAGCTCTTCAAATCTCTTATAGAAAGTAAATTTCTTATAATTATCAGGATTTGCTTTCGCAAGCTCTTCACCTTTAGCCTTTAAAAGCTCACATCTTGGATCAGATAAAGTATAAATAGCATGACCAATACCATAAATTAAACCTGTATTATCAAAATAATTCTTTGATAAAAGCTTGTTAATTACACCAATAATCTTATCATCAGATGCATCTAATGATATATCATTGATAATTGTATCCATCATTTCAAGAACCTTTTGGTTTGCACCACCATGTCTTGGACCCTTAAGTGATGCAAGTGATGCTGATAGCATTGAATAAATATCAGTATATGTTGATGCAACTGTAGTTCCAACAAATGCTGAATTATTTCCGCCACCATGATCTGCATGAACTGTTAATGCCATATCTAGTGTTTGTGCTTCAAGCTTTGTAAATTTACCATCATTTCTTGATAAATATAATATATTTTCAGCTAATGAATAATCTTTTCTTGGAAAAGATATATGTAGACTGTCTCCATCAAGATAATGAGTTTTTGCTTGTAATGAATAAGATACTATGGCAGGCATTTTTGCAATTAAAGAAATACCCTTCTTTAAAAATTCATAACCATCTAAATCATCTGGATTTTCATCAAATGAATATAATGCAAGAATTGATCTTGTAATATGATTCATTAATGATTTTGATGGATTTTTTAAAATGATATTTTCTAAGAAATCTTTTGGTAAATCATAATTTTCAACTAATAATTCTCTAAATTCCTTACTTTCACTTTTATTTGGATAATGACCAAATAATAATAAGAAGCAAGTATCTTCATAATTAAAGTCATTGTTACTTTTTTTAACAACATCTCTAATATCAATACCACGATAATATAAATTACCGATTTTTGACTTTTTAACACCATCTTCTACAAAGTATCCTGATACCTCAGCTACTCTTGTAAGACCTACTAAAACGCCTGTGCCGTTGTTGTTTCTAAGACCACGCTTTACATCATATTTATCATATAAATCTTGATCTATTGCTTCTTCATTTAAAAGATTTTCATATTCGTAATTTAGGAAACTTTTCATTTCTACCTCCTAAAATTGGTTAAGTAATCCTCCGTCTTCGATTACTTGATATTCTATATCAGTTAAATCATTATCTTTTTCATAAGATAAATTCTTAGTGATATTTTTTACATAAATTTTTTCTCTATCATATTTAACATTAATTTCATCTAATAGATCAGCTTTAACATCAAGCTCAATTGGTAAAATACCGAAATTAATTAAATTCTTCTTATGGATTCTTGCGAAAGATGGGGCAATAACTGCCTTAATTCCAAGATATCTTGGGGCGATGGCTGCATGTTCTCTTGATGAGCCTTGACCATAGTTTGGTCCTGCAACAATTACACCACCATTATTTTCTTTACATCTTGCTGCGAAATTTTCATCAATTTGTGAGAATACAAATTCAGAAATCTTTTCAATATTTGATCTATAAGGTAATACCTTTGCACCTGCAGGCATAATATGGTCTGTTGTAATATTTTCAGGTGCTGAAATCATAGTCTTAACTGTGAAATCATGACCGATAGGTGCAAATTTAGGTAATGCTTTAATATTTGGACCCATTACAATTTCACTCTTAAATGTTGGCTTATATAATAATGAATCACAAATAGGATATTCTACATCTAAAGAAAATTGCTTATCAGCTTCAATTCCTAAAGGATTTGAAATATAACCATTTACTGCAGATAATGCTGCAACCTCTGGTGATACTAAGAATACCTTTGCGCTCATTGTGCCAGATCTTCCATAGAAGTTTCTATTAAATGTTCTTAATGATACTGCATCAGTTCTTGGTGATTGACCCATACCAATACATGGACCACAAGCTGATTCAAGGATTCTTGCACCAGCTTCAAGTAAAATTGATAAAATACCATCTCTTGTAATCATTTGTAATACCTGTTGAGAACCAGGTGCAATTCCAAGTGATACATCAGGATGAACCTTCTTACCCTTTAATATAGATGCAACTCTTATAAAATCAAGATATGAAGAATTTGTACAAGAACCAATTAATACTTGGTCAACCTTAATATCCTTTAAATCTTCCACCTTCTTTACATTATCAGGTGAATTAGGGCAAGATGCCATTGGATCTAATGTTGCAAGATCAATTGTGATATTTTCATCATATACACAATCATCATCAGCCTTTAATTCGACATAATCATTTTCTCTTGATTGAATCTTTAAGAAATGCTTTGTAATTTCATCTGATGGGAATACAGATGATGTAGCACCAAGCTCTGCACCCATGTTACAAATAGTTGCACGTTCAGGAACTGTTAAGCTCTTAACACCATCTCCATAATATTCAATAACCTTATTAACGCCACCCTTAACAGTCATAATACCTAAAAGGTGAATAATAATATCTTTAGCAGATACACCTGGGCGAAGCTTATTTAATAATTTAACACCAACTACCTTTGGTCTTACAATAGTAAATGGTTTACCAGCCATTGCAAGTGCAACATCAAGTCCACCTGCACCAATTGCGATTGCACCAACACCTGATGATGTAGGTGTATGTGAATCAGAACCTAAAATAGTTCTTCCTGGTACAGCAAATCTTTCTAAATTTACTTGGTGACAAATACCATTACCAGCTTTAGAGAATACAATACCGTATTTATCTGCAACTGTTTGTAAGAATTTATGATCATCTGCATTCATAAAGCCATTTTGTAATGTATTATGATCTACATAAGATACTGATAATTTAGTTCTTACCTTATCAATACCAAAGCTTACAAATTCAAGGTAAGCCATAGTACCTGTAGCATCTTGTGTTAATGTTTGATCAATTACAATACTCATTGTATTTGATTCTAAGTCTTCTGTAACCTTATGAGCATCTAATATTTTATAAGTTAATGTTTTTCCCATAAATAAACCTCCATACAAAAATATATAAAGATTTTATCATATTTTTTTATATTTTAAAATAATATATTTTATATGATATGATTTTAAGCAAAAAAGGCCAATAAATTTGGCCTTAATTGTTATTCTGCAATTAATAATTTATATGGTTCAATTTTTCTAATCTTTAATGACATTATAGTTATTACAACAATTGATAATAATACTATTATAATTGGTGAAATTACAATTAAATCAATTGGTAAATTTAAATTACAATTCATAATACCAAAGCCTTCCATTGCTACTGTAAATATAGGATTCATTAAGAAATAGCTTATTATAGTACCAACTAAACCACCTAAGATAATTAATGGAGTAAATGATAATATATTTTGTATTATTAATTGTTTAGATGTAAATCCAAATGATTTTAATATACCATATTCAAATCTTCTCTTATGAATTAAATTTCTTAATAAGATATATATTACTAAAGAAATAGTTAAGATAGAAATAATGAATATAACAATTACTAATGTTTCAGATAAAGTTTCAAATGTACCCATTGCACTATCCATAATATCTTGGAAATTGACTATTTGTGCAATTTTATCTCCATATAAATCTTTATATTCATTTAATAATTTTTTAACATTACCATCTACTTCAAAATAATACATATGTGTATCTACATCTAAGCTTACAATTCTTTGTAGACCAGCTGCACTCATAACGCATTCAAAGCCACCATTATTTGTAGTTTGGCATAATCCTGAAATAGTATATGTAAATTCATCTAAGCCAGAGAAATAAATCTTATCACCAACATTTAATTTTCTTGATTTTGCATATGATCCTGAAATCATAACCTCATCATCATTCTTTGGTAATCTACCCTTATAGCATACATTTTTATTATTGTAATTATCCATGTTATCACATGCAATTACATATAATTGCTTAAAGTTTTCATCAGTAATAGATGAATCATACATTTCTCTTAAATTTTCAATTCTATTATCATTTGAAATAATATTATATATTTCATCATTATATTCCTTTTGTACAGCCATACCACCTTCAAATAATTCTAATGTAAACATTTCTACCTTAGGATTTCTATCGAAATTCTCATAGAATGTTACAGCTGTAACTAATGATAATGAAACAAATATTAATACAATAAATGATACAACATTTTGCTTTAAAGAATTCATCATATTCTTTAATGCAATTCTTAAAGAAACTGATTTTTTAGTTTTATCTAAACCAAAATAAGTTCTCTTAGCTTGATTTCCGGAATTTGCTTCTCTTAAAGCATTTACTGGTTCAATTTTTTTTACTTTAATCATTGCTAAGAAAATAATTAAATAAACAAATGCTGGAATAATAAGCATTGGTGCAATTGTTGAAATGAAGCTAAATGATACATTGTAAGGAATACCTGATTGTGCAACTAATACACCAGATAATCCTTGTATAAATGCATAACCAAGACCAATACCTAATAATAATCCTGCAATCATGATTATACTAAATTGTAAGATAATAGCTTTTCTTATATCATTTGATGTATAACCAATTGCTTTTAAGATACCTAATGTTTTTAAATTTTCTTTTAAATAATTACTAATATTATTATATAAAGATAATAATGTTATAGCTATGATTACAACTGATACCATTAAAAACATTACAAAGAAAATATCTGACATAAATCCACGATTTTCAATAATCATTTGATTTGTTTTATAATCAAGCTCATAGCCATAATTTAATCTTGTATTTCTAATAAATTCATTAATTCTTTCATCTAAATTCTTTGTATTATTATAATTCACATAAAATGTAAATGATTCAATATCTGGATTATCTAATATGAATTGGTTATAAAAATCATCTGAATAGATCATTTCTACAATACCCATATTATTACATCCACCAAATGTTGAATTAATAAAGCCTTTTACATCTACTGTATATGTTTTATTTTTAAAAGTAATATCATATTTATCGCCTACATTAATTTTACCACCTGTGTGATATTGATAAGGAAGATAAACATAATTAGAATTATATTTCTTATTTTCTTCTATTATTTCTACCTTTGATACTTTTCTATCAAATGCAGATGAATTTTCAATATATACACTATTTGAATTTGATCCATCGCCATATTTAGATGTTATACTTGCAATAATAGTATCTTGAAATACATATTCTTTTATTCCATCTTCTTTATCTAATACTTCAATGATTTGTTCTTGTGTTGTATCTTTATCTGTCACAAAGAACATCGCATCAGTTGTATTTAAATCTTTGGAATTTCTTTCAATATTTATATTAAAATCAGTTTGTAATAAGAATAATGTTGTAATAAACATTGAAGCAATTAAGATTAAAATTGATAAACAAATTGAAAGACCTTTAAATTTTCTTAAATTTGATTTTGCAATTATTAATGATCTCATAATTACCATCCCATATTAACTAAGAAGCTATTTAATTTTTCTTTTCTTGATTCATCAGAATCAGTATATCTATCTAATTCTAATTCACCAGCAACTTCACCATCTTTAATATAAAGAATTCTATTTCCTCTTAAAGCTGAATTAATATCATGTGTAACCATTACAATTGATTGACCCTTTCTATTAAATTCAGTTAAAGTATCTAATACATCCTTACCTGTAGTTGAATTTAATGCACCTGTAGGCTCATCTGCAAATATTAAATCAGGTTCTGATATTAACGCTCTTGCAATACCAACTCTTGCAGCTTCACCACCTGATAATTGAGATGGGAATTTATGTCTTAATTCTTCTTTAATATCTACATTATCAAGTAAAATACTTGCTTTAGATATTATCTTCTTCTTATCTTTTTCTTTTAATAGTCCTTGAATTAAGACATTATCCATAACATTCATAGAATTAATTAAATAAACTGATTGGAAGATAAATCCACAATTCTTTCTTCTAAATAAAGCTAAATCATTTTGATTAAGCTTTGTAATATCAGAATCATTGAAAATGATATTACCTGATGTAGGACTATCCATTCCTGATAAGGCATATAATAATGTTGACTTACCTGCACCAGATGGGCCCATGATAACTGTGAAATCATTTCTATAAATCTCTAAATTAATATTTTTTAATACCTTTTGACCAATCTTATTGATCTCAAATGACTTACATAAATCATTAGTTTTTATAATTGCATTATTCTCCATATACTTTCTCCTTTTGACATAAAAAATATTATTCAAAAGCAATACACTTCGTTTTATGTGATATATCGCTTTACGCTATACATCATATCACGAAGTATATATAGTGTCAATATTGCAAATATAATTTTTTTTGATAATTCTTTAGAATTATATTTTTTAAATAAAGAAAAAAATGGTTGAATTATTATTTCAACCATTTCATTTTATTAATTAAATTTAATTAAGCCCCAAAGCTTCTTACCACGTCTAATTGGTACAAATTTATTACCAATTGCCATATCCTTATTAACCTTAGCCTCAATATCATTGATCTTATCACCACATACAGATACGGCATTATTTTTAACAAATTCTCTTGCTTCTCTTTTTGATGATGCAAGTTTTAATTCTATTAATGCATCTACTAATGCTACTTCTTCATTTTTCTCTATTGTAGGTAAATCATTGAAGCCCATTTCAATTTCTTCACATGTTAAATCTTTAACATTACCTGAGAATAATGCTTCAGAAATCTTAACTGCCTCATTATAAGCTTCTTCTCCATGTAAGAATGAAATAACTTCTTTAGCTAAAGCCTTATGAGCTTCTCTATATTCTGGGTGTTCTTGATTTTTCTTTTCTAATTCTTTAATTTCATCAACAGATAAGAAAGTT
>JAILBI010000079.1 GCA_024681175.1 Acholeplasmatales bacterium | reverse complement strand
TATGGGGAAGAATATGGAAAAAATTTTAAAGGCTTTATAAGAATTAATTTAGCAACATCAATTAATAATGTTAAGGAAGGATTAAATAGATTATTAATTGGTGTTAATAAATATAAAAAGGAATTTAATAAATAAAGAGGTTATAAAATGAGTAAAATATATAAATCAGTAAATGAATTAATTGGTCATACACCATTATTAGAGCTTGTCAATTTTAATAATAATAATAATTTAAAAGGAATTATTATTGCAAAGGTTGAAGGACTAAATCCAGCAGGCTCTGCAAAGGATAGAGTTGCAAAAAAAATTATTGAGGATTATGAAGAAAAAGGATTAATAAAAAAAGGATCTACAATAATTGAACCAACATCAGGAAATACAGGTATAGGGCTTGCAGCTATTTGTGCTGCAAAGGGCTATAGATTAATTATTACATTACCTGAGACAATGAGCCAGGAGAGAAGAAATTTAATTAAGGCTTACGGTGCTGAGCTTGTGTTAACTGATGGTAAAAAAGGCATGCAAGGCGCTATAGATAAAGCTAATGAGCTAAATAAAGAAATTCCAAATTCGGTTATCGCAGGACAATTTACAAATCCATCAAATCCTAAAGCACATTATGAAACAACTGGACCAGAAATTTGGCAGGATAGTGATGGAGATATTGATTATTTTGTATCAGGTGTTGGTACAGGTGGAACAATTTCAGGTGTTGGTAAATATTTAAAAGAAAAAAATCCAAACATCAAAATTATCGCAGTAGAGCCAGAAACATCTCCAGTATTATCTAAAGGTGTTTCAGGAGCACATAAAATTCAAGGTATTGGTGCAGGATTTGTACCAAAAACATTAGATACATCAATTTATGATGAAATTATCACAGTACCAAATGAAGAAGCATTTAAAATTGGCGCTGAAGCTGTAAAATCAGATGGTATATTTATAGGTATTTCATCTGGAGCTGCATTATATGCTGCAAAATTAATTGCTCAAAGAGAAGAAAATAAAGGTAAAAAGATTGTAGTATTATTACCAGATAATGGTGATAGATATTTATCAACACCATTATTTAACTAAGCACCTTCAAGGGGTTCGAAAGGACTCCTTTTTATTTTTTTTTGCTTGCTTTTGTCTTATAAAGCACTACAATATAGATATATGTAAAGGTGAAGTTATGAATAAGAATTTTTGGAAGAAGGTACTAATTATAGGCCTTCCTGTATCTATTCAAAACTTAATAAATACTACTGTAAATATGGTAGATACATTTATGATTGGTTCATTAGGTGATGATTATGTATCTGCGGTAGGACTTGCTAATAAGGTATTTTTTGTATTGAATTTACTTATTTTTGGTATTGGCTCAGGATGCTCAATTTTATTAAGCCAATACTACGGTAAAAGAGATGATAAGAATTTAAATAAAACATTTGGTTTTATGACAATGCTATCATTATTTGGAAGTGTTTTATTCTTTGTCCTTGCGATGGCTATCCCTGAAAATCTAATGAAGATTTTTACAGAAAGTGATGCTTTAATTGAACTTGGTGCTCCATATTTAAGAATAGTATCAATAAGCTATGTATTTACTGCATTTTCGATGACAACTTCAGCTATGCTTAGAAGTATTAACAAAACAAAAGCGCCAATGATATTTACGTTTATTTCAGTATTTATTAATGTGTTCTTTAATTTCATATTTATATTTGGTAAGATGGGTGTTCCTGAATTAAAGGCTAATGGTGCAGCTATTGGCACTGTTATAGCAAGGCTTACGGAATTTACTTGTATATTGTTATATTTAATATTTGCTAAAAGAGATGTTAAATTAAATATTAAAGAAATAGTCGATATAGATAAGAATACTATAGCTAAAAACTTAAAATTTGCCCTTCCAGTTATTATTAATGAGCTTGGTTGGGGCTTAGGCACAACAATGTATTCAGTTATCTATGGTCATATGAGTGATGATGTTGTTGCATCTATGACAATCGCGACAACCCTACAGGATTTAGTATATGCATTATTATTTGGTGTATCAACAGCTTGTTCAGTTATTGTTGGTAACCAATTAGGATCAAATGACCTAGAGGAAGCACAAAAGACAGCTAAGAAGCTATTAATAGCTGGAATAGTACTTTCTGTATTATTAGGTGGTGTTTTAGTAGCGTTAGTTAATCCGTATATTTTGTTATATAAAACTACAGATATTGTTAGAAATAACATAATAAAGGTATGTATAGCATATGCTATTATGATGCCTGCAAAAACATTCAATTTAATAATGATTGTTGGTATATTAAGAAGTGGTGGAGATACATTATTTTGTATGATAATGGAGCTTGCTTGTCTTTGGGGAATTGGAGTATCATCAGGTGCTTTAGGAGCCTTTGTATTTAAGCTTGATGTATTATGGGTATTCTTATTATTTGAAACAGAGCAACTAGCTAAGGTTATCATAGGATTCTTTAGATATAAACAAAAGAAATGGGTTAAGAATATTGTGTTAAAGGAAGTATAAAATTACAAAGAAGATGCAAGAAATGTGCAAATAATCATACAAATTAGTTATTATTAGCATACACTACATTGAATAGATAATAATTAAAATTTATATTTCATTATTTATGTATATGGAGTTTCACAAGACATACAATGCCACACTATTATTTAATAATTAATATGATAAATGAAGTCTCATAGCCTGATATGAGACTTTTTTCTTGATTTGCATCCGATAATATTCTATAATTTATTTAGATAACTTAAAAGTTATCAAAATGGAGATTGTTAATGTATAAAGTAATTAAGTACACAACCTCAAACGGAGAGTGTCCAATAGATAGTTTTATTAAAGAATTGATTATTGATGGATGTCTAAATGATGTTCAAAAAATAAAATCATATATAAGGTTGTTAGAAATAAATGGCGAAGCAATACTTAGGAATAGTACTTGGGCAAAAAAACTAACATCTAATATATATGAGCTTAGACCAAAATCCAATAGGATATTATTTTATTTATATTTAGATGATCAATTCATATTACTACATGGATTTAAGAAAAAGACACAAAAGACTCCAACAAGTGAAATTAATAAAGCAATTAAAGAAGCAAAAGATTTTGAAAGGAGAAATTCAAATGGAAACTAAAGAATTTGATTTGTTTAATAATATTGATTTATCAGATGACGATAAAGAATATTTTAAATATTCAGATATGGTTAATGAAATAATTATTCAATTAATCACAAGGAGACTAAATTTAAATATGTCTCAAAGAGATTTAGCAAAAATAACAGGAATTAAACAGCCAATGATAGCTAGAATAGAAAAATTTGATTCTATTCCACGCTTAGATACAATTGTTAAAATGGCATACGCATTAGGTTTGTCACTAGTATTTAAAATGATTAATGATAATTCAAATAATATGTCAATTGGAATTATTCCATATCATCTTGATAATAAATTTAATAATGATAATAACGAGATGATTTTAAGCGAAAACGCAACAAATTATAATAAGAAGAAAAGAAAATAACCCCATTATTTAATAATAAGAATATGTTATAATAGCCATAAGAGGGAATAACTATGATTATATATTTTTCATCTACAGGTAATACAGAATTTATTGCAAAAGAAATAGCTAATAGATTAGATGATGATTCAATTAATTTATTAAATAGAATTAAAAATAATGATTATTCTATAATAAATTCATCTAAACCATTTATTATTTTATTACCTGTATATATATGCACTATTCCAACGTTTTTAATTAAATATTTAAAAAAACTAAAATTAAATGGTAACAAAAATTGTTATTTCGTTTTCACAAGTGGTGGCTATGCTGGAATGAGTAGTTCAAAGGCACATTCAATTTGTCGAAAATTGAAATTAAAATATCGAGGAAGAGCGGAATTTAAAATGCCACGTAATTATTTAATTAGTGGTCATTATCCACCAAACACAGATGAAGAAATAGAGGAAAGAATAAGGAATTCATATAATAAAATAGATGATGTATGTAATATTATAAAGAATAACCAAAAATTAAAAGAAAGACATATTTGGTTGTTTGAAAAAATAATTATATTACCTTTTGTGCCTGTATGGAGAAAATTAAAGCACACTACAAAAGATTTTTATGTTAATGATAAATGTATAGGCTGTGGCATTTGTGTTAAAAAATGCCCTATTAATTGTATTAAAATAGAAAATAATAAGCCTATTTGGATATCATCACATTGTGAGCATTGCATGGGTTGCTTACAAAATTGTCCAAAGGAAGCAATTGAATATAAAAATAAAACAGAAGGAAAGAGAAGATATTCAATTAATAGATATAAAAATATAATAGAAGAATTAAAAAAATAATCCTTAGGTGGCTAAGGATTATTTCAAATCGTTGACAATCATTCTTTTTGATTGTTAAAATCCAAATAAGGATTATAATTTGGTGATTTTATGAAAAAAGTATTTGATTTTTATGCTAAAACTGGCAAAAAGGATAAGGAAGGCTTTAATGATGCTTTACCAATTGGTAATGGCAGAATGGGCGGGATGATCTATGGCCATCCTGTTAATGAAAAGATTGTATTAAATGCGGATTCATTATGGTTAGGTAAGCCAGGTAGAAAAAGATACAATAAGGATTTTAATAAATATTATAAGGAAATACAAAAATTAGTAGATGAAAATAAAATTCTTGAGGCAGAGGAGTTTATTAAACTGGCATGCTTTTCATCACCTAAGGGCGAATGTATTTATTCAACTGCTGGTGAATTAAGAATTAATTTTCCATTTAATGAAAATGATGTTACTAATTATAAGCGTATATTAGATTTAGATGATGGCTTAGTAAATGTTCAATTTAATGTATTAAATAATCATATTAGAAGAACTCATTTTGCATCATATAA
>JAILBI010000070.1 GCA_024681175.1 Acholeplasmatales bacterium | reverse complement strand
AGGTAAAGGTATTTTATATAAAGAAATTAAAAATATAGATACCTTAAATTTAGAAAATATCTATTTTGAAACAATTAAAATAGATAATTATTATTTATCTATTGCGAAAGAAAATGAATTCACATTTAATATTAATTATGTTTCAATAATAGAATAATAAAGGTCAAAAATTAATGACCTTTATTTTATTTTTATATAAAATATGATAAAATAAGGTGTGTTTTGTCTTTCTGTGTCCGTAGCCTAACGACAAAGCGTAACTCTCCGGAAGTTAATATGCGGGTTGAATTCCCGCCGGACACGCCAGGAGGTATTTATGGAAGTTGGTAAAACAATTAAATATCGTACATATTATTTCCTATTCGTATCTTTAATAATGCTTATTATGGAAATAGTAATGTATTTAATTATATTTCAATCAATGCCAAGATATTTTATTTTAGATATAAGTACTATCTTTTTATTAGCTCTACCTATTATGATTTGGTACCATAAGCTTGGTGCTTTTATATATGGTTCAGCGGTATTTACATTACATCTTGCAATATTTATTGGTAATTTATCACTATATCATGCATCAAGTGATTTTATATCTATTTCATATTTAAATGTATTAAAGGAAGCAGGAACAGTATTTTCTTGGTCTTTCTTATCTATTTGGTTTGTATTACTTGCAGTATTTTTCTTTGCATTATATATATTTGGTCTTGTAATGTTTGTAAAGAAAACACCTAAGGGTAATAATTATTTAATCAAATATGGTCTATATTTTTCAACTATAATGTTATTAATATTAGTACCATCTAAAGAAATAACATATGATACTATTGAAAATAATAATGTTATTACAACATTAGATGGCTATTCTGGTGGTGAAATAATATCTTATTGCTCAATATTGTTTAAAAGAAGTGCCATTAGAAAATATGGCTTTTATAGCTTCTATATAGGTGAAATAGAAGATGCATTAATTGATAAAACAGAATTAATTAAGGATTATTTTACAGAAAATGAACAATCCTATAGTGAGGTTAATGATTTAACATCATCAGGTAAAAAATATAATGTATTAGAAATAATGATTGAAACAGGTATACCTGAAATTGTTAATGAAACATTAACTCCTACTATTTATTCTCTTCAACAGGAAGGAATTAATTTTGTAAATAATCATTCTAAAAATAAAACTAATTCATCTGAATTTATAGGAATTAATGGCTCTATGCCTTCCGCAATAACTCCTTCAGGATATAATAATCAGCCATTTAGCTTACCAAATGTATTAAATAAATTTGGCTATAATACATCTTATTTCCATTGTAATTCATATGATTTTTATCAGCGTGGTAAATATATTCCTCAATTTGGATTTAAAAATTGTTATTTCGATGATAGAGTATATAAAAATGGTAAGGTTTTATATGATGAGGATGGAGATGAATTAATGTCTCCTGCATATGACCTATATTGGCCAAGAACTACATTTATGACAGGTAACTATCCATTAGATTCAGATTTCGTTTATCGTATGAAAAATTATATGGTACCTGAAAAATCATCTACTCCATTTTATTCATATTACATTTCATTATGTACACATGGTCCATATGACCAAGATCAAGAAATGTTAAATAAAAAATATGCTAACCTTGAATGCTGTACAGCTGAAAAAGGAGATGTAACATATCTTTCTTCAATCACAGGAGAAAAGGTTAATAAAAGATATATTGATGGTGTTGATGTAACAGATAATACATATCTTGAAATTATAAATGAAGCAGAAGAAAAAGGATTATGGCATAATCCTGTTAAAGATTCACAAAGTGTTATAAAAAATAATGATCAAATCGCATATAACCAATATAAGATGTATCAATGTGATATGATGGTATTTGATGATGCACTTGCGATGCTTATTGATAGATTAAAACAAACTGGTCAATATGATAATACAATATTGTTATTATATGGTGATCATGAACCATATTATTCAACAAATTCAATTAAGGAAGAATTAAGCTTCTATATCCATCATAATACAGATTTATTTGATGGAAATCCTGAATATTTTATTCCAACATATTCGACTATTATGACTATTTCTAATCCTACAATTAATCAAAAATATTATGAATTAAATAATAGTCATGAATATACTGAATTTACATCACCTTATATTGTTGTTCCAACATTATTAGATTTATTAGGAATTAGATTTGATAGAAGATATTATATTTATGATTCTGCCTTCTCATCAAATTATATTAATACTAATATATTCTATTCAAATGAATTAAAATTCTTCTTTAATGATTATTATTTAGCAGATGATCTTGATACAGATCCTTTATATGTTGTAGAAAATGATTTAATGACATTTGATGATTTTATTAAAAAGGCATATAAGGTAATTCATAAAATTTCTATATTTAATGCAATATATGATGATGAATTCTTATCAAAATATAGAAATAAAGAAGCATATAATGAAGTATTAGATTCATATCATTATTAATTTGAATGAGCTTTTGCTCATTCATTTTAATTAAATTAAGGGAAAACATATATTTTAAATTTAAGGAGGTATTTATTATGTATGAATTACATCATATTAAGGGAAACACATATTATATAGATGGTCCAACAAATTGTGGAGTATATGTTTTAAATGACAAAAAAGAGGTATTACTTTTTGATTGTGGTACTGAAGAAGAAGGTAAAATCATTTATGATGTTTTAGATAAGGCCGGAATGAAAATAACTTATTTAGTATTTTCTCATTGCCATTCAGACCATTCACAAGGATTATTATATATTTATCCTAAAACACATTGTAAAATGATCGCATCTAAGGTTCAAAGAGGATTCTTTAGAGATCCAAAGCTTGATATAGGATTCTTATATGGGGGATATCCACTTGATGAATATGATGGCAAATTGATGCATATAGATATGAATGATGAAATATATGCACTTGATGAGCTTCCAGAAGGTATTGAATGGTTCCATCTTCCAGGTCATGCGGCAGGAATGATAGGAATTAAAACACCTGATGGCATTTATTTTGTTGCAGATACAATGGGCTCACCAAGCCTAATTGATAAGGCACATGTTTTATTAATATATGATGTTAAGGCTTATCTTGAAACATTAGATTATATTAAAACATTAGAAGGCAAAATTGTAGTTCCTTCACATTCAGAGCTTACTACAAATATTACACCAGTAGTTGAATATAATAAAAATAAAATATATGAAATTATAAATTTATTATTAGATTTTTTAAAGGAAGAACATAATTGTGTTGAATGTACATCATATATATTTTCACATTATAATTTAAAAAT
>JAILBI010000061.1 GCA_024681175.1 Acholeplasmatales bacterium | reverse complement strand
ATTAATTTAACACCTGCATATTGTCCTGAAGATGTGACATTTGTTGCAGAAATAATAGTTGAAAGTAATGGTGAAATGCCTTCATTTTTGCACATTACACCAAATGAAAATGATACTGCAAAATATCCAAGTGCTATAGGTATAGATTTTTTAAGTCCATAAACATAATCATTCATAAAATAACCTTCATTAATTAATCGTTTGAGATTATAACACTTTTATTGATTTTTTTATATATATAAAAAATCTATCTTTGTTATATATTTTTAAAATGTATCACAAAGATAGATTTTATATATATATAAAAAATTCAATAAAAGTGTTATAATCTCAAACGATTAATTAATGAAGGTTATTTTATGAATGATTATGTTTATGGACTTAAGAAATCTATACCTATAGCACTTGGATATTTTGCAGTATCATTTTCATTTGGGGTAATGTGCAAAAATGAAGGCATTTCACCATTACTTTCAACTATTATTTCTGCAACAAATGTTACATCATCAGGACAATATGCAGGTGTTAAATTAATAAGTGCTTGTGCAAGCTATTTAGAAATATTTTTAACTGTTTTATTAATTAATTTAAGATATGCATTAATGAGCTTATCATTAAATCAAAAGCTTGATTCATCTATACCAACAGCTCATAGATTATTATTTGGCTTTGGTATTACTGATGAGGTTTACGCAGTTGCAATATCTGAAAATAAAAAAATTACAACCAAATATATGTTTGGTCTTATTACATTACCTATATTATTTTGGACCTTAGGTACATTAATAGGTGTTTTATCATCATCTATAATGCCTGAAAAGCTATTAAATGCTTTAGGTATTTCATTATATGCGATGTTTATCGCAATAATAATACCTGATGCAAGAAGAAGCTATAAGGTATTATTTGTAATATTATTATCTGCAGCAATATCATGCTTATTATATTATGTTCCATATATTAATAAGATAGGTCTTGGCTTTAAAATTATAATATCAACTATTATTTCATCTACAATAGGGGCGTTAGTATTCCCTATTGATAAGGATGTAGATGGTGATGTAGATTTATCCTCTGAAAGAATAAATGATACAAAGGAGGATGAAGATGCTATATAATGTAATTGCGGTAACAATCATGGTTCTTGTTACATATATTCCAAGGGCATTTCCTTTGGCATTTATCCATCATAAAATAAAATCTAATTTCATTAAATCATTTTTATTTTATGTTCCTTATGCAGTATTATCATGCTTAACATTCCCCGGTGTATTGTATTTTACATCTAATATTTGGATTGCCTTAGCTGGTACAGCTACTGCCTTAATATTATCATTCTTTAATCAAAAATTACCTATTGTTGCTCTTGCATCAGTATTAGTAGTATTTGGATTAAGCTTTATTCCATTTTAAGGAGAATTTATGAAAAAAGATAAATATGGCTATCATAAAGATAAAATAAATAAAGATAATAAAAAAGAAGAATATACTTATATTTTTAAGGTTAAAAGATCAACTGAACTTTTAACATTTTTACTTGAGAAGATGAATACTTCAAGAAATAATGTTAAAAAAATATTATCTGAACATAAAGTATCTGTAAATGGTAAGGTTGTAACTCAATTTAATATGCCTTTAGCTAATGAGGATGAAATTAAAATATTAAAATATTCTCAAAATGTTACAAAAGAGGCAAAAAAGAAAGAAAAGCTAGATATTGATATCATTTATGAGGATGATGATTTTATTGCCATAAATAAGCCAAATGGCTTACTTTCTGTAGAAAGTGATAATGATACTAATTCAGCATTTTCTAAGGTATTAGATTATTTATCTTCTAAAGATAAAACATTAAGACCATATACAATTCATAGAATTGATAAAGAAACATCAGGAGTTTTAGTATTTAGTAAAAGTCCTATTATTCAATCTAAATTAAGATTAAATTGGAATAAATATGTTCGTACAAGAGAATATTATGCTGTAATTAAGGGTCATTTAGATAAGGATATGGATAGAATTGTTTTAAATATGAAGGAGGGAGTAGGCAATTTAATGTTTGTAACTCCAGCTGGTGATAAAACAATTACTGATTATAAGGTTATAGCAAAAAATGAATCATATAGCTTATTAAAGGTATTAATAAGCACAGGTAAGAAAAATCAAATAAGAGTTGCATTATCACATCTAGGTCATCCAATCTTAGGTGATGATAAATATGGTGATAGTGATAATACAAGATTATTTTTACATGCTTCATGCTTAGAATTTATTAATCCTAATGATAATAATTTAATATCAATTAGGGCTAAGGTTCCTAATAATTTTAGAGATTTTTTTAATAAATAATCATATGTATAATCATCCGTTTATCACATATTTTTGTATAAATAATTTAATTATGATAAAATAATAACGGTGAATACGTATGAAAAATAAAAAGAAAGTAAAGGGATTTCATACATCAAGATTCTTTTATCCTACCCTAATCTTGATATTGATATTCCAAATAATAATTATTGTTTGTTCAATAGTTATTAATTCTAATAGTAAAGAATTAAATAAATTAACAAAAAAACAAACGGATGTTAGAAATGATATAACATCTATTTTGTCATCTTCAAGTAAATTATCTGATACAATTATTTCATTTGCCCATACACCTGTAATAATAAAGGGTCCTGTAACTGATATAAATTCTGGGCCGCTTTCAGCTTATTATGATGAAATAAGTGATGAATCAGATAATCCTGATTCCTTAATTGAAATATTTGATAATTATAATTTATCAAAAAAAGTATATGATGAATTAGTTACATCTATAGAAAAATATAGGATATTAATCAATATTCAATCACATGTATTTAATTTATTAAATAAGGTTATAAGCTCTTATGATATTAGAGAATCAGAAGATAATAATAAAGCCTTATTAGCATTTAATAATACATTAGAAATATTACCTACATATACATTAACAGAAGAAGAAAATAATTATACAATAGATGAAGCATTACATGCGGCAAATGAATTATTATTTTCGCAAGAATATGTAATAAATAAGGCTGAAGTATCCGGAAGTATTCCTGGAATAATAACTGAATATAATAAAGAATCAAATAAGCAAATTGATGAATATACTGAAATATTAACTCAATTTAGAAGAATATTATGGATTGTAGCCGCACTTACAATGGTTGTAACATTTATATTCTTTATTACTTTATTAATATTTATATTATTCCCAATTATTAGATTTAGTAGAATGATTGATAATAATCAAAAATTAGATACTAACAATAAATTATATGAGCCAAATGTTTTGGCTAAAGCATATAATGAATTAATGGATAGACATAAGGATTTTGAAAATAAATTAAGGATTGTTGCAGAAAAAGATACTTTAACAGGATTACCTAATAGATATTCATATAATGAATTTTTACAAAAAGAATTTGATAAAGAACAAAGTATATGTATATTTATGATTGATATTAATAATTTAAAAGAAACAAATGATAATTATGGACATGCAAAGGGTGATAAATTAATTAAGAATGCTTCATTATGTATTAAAGAATGCTTCTTAATTGATAATAATTGTTATAGAATTGGTGGAGATGAATTTGTTGCGGTAATAGAAAATATTAAAGAAGAAGATATTCAAAATTATCTTGATAAATTTAGTGAAGCCCAAAAAATTCATAATGTTTCTATCGCAATAGGATATTCATATACTGATAATATATTAAATACTAAATTGGAAAAGCTTGTGAAAAGGGCAGATCAAATGATGTATGAAAATAAAAAAATAATTAAAAAACAAAAAGAAAATGAAATGTTTGTAAATTAGTTTACAAACATTTTTTCTTTATAAATATTTATTTATAATTATTAAAATGTTAGAATAAAACAAGATATTATATTGAGGAGAGAAATATGAAAAAATTATTAAGCTTTTTAT
>JAILBI010000054.1 GCA_024681175.1 Acholeplasmatales bacterium | reverse complement strand
AGATAATTTATTTAAATATTTTAAATATGAACAGATATAAGGTCTATAGATCATTGTACCATTATCATTTTCAATAATTGGATAATAATCTTCTCTTCCTGTTTCTTTAATATATCCTTCTTTTTTTAATTCTTTATTTATTTTATTTCCATAAAGAGATATTAATTCTCTTTTTGAATAAAACATTATTCTTTTACCAAAGACCATTTCAAATAATGGTGCCTTAGTCTTTTCATAACATAAAATTAAATCATTTAATGTTATTTCAAGCGATAATGATAATGCATCAAAGCCAAGCTTATTATATGTATCTAGATCTAGGTAATTTGTAATCATTGTATAAGGATTATAAATAGCTCTAGATTCTATTTTTAAATCCTTTAAGATTTCATATACACCTAAATCTGTAATATAAAAATAAACATAATTTAAATCTTTATATTTTAAAATGAATTCTTTAACAATATCTATTTCAAATGGTTGATATATTTTATCAAGAGCTAAAATTATTTTTTTATTATTATTTTTTAAAAATTTAATAGCTTCTTCATAATTAAAATCATTCTTATATAAAAGTGAAAAAGAGGGAATCATTATGATTCCACCATCTATTTCATTAATAATTATATTAAGTTCATCTAAAGAATAAATGCTTGATATAATTTCCATTAGAATCTAAAATTACCCTTTCCTTTTCCTTTACCCTTTTTATATTTAGGCTGGCTCATACCACCATAATTACCATTTTTAACCTGTGATTGCATACGCTTCATTTCATCTTCATCCATATTACGCATGCTTCTCATTTGTTGCTTCATCATTTTTAATGATTCACGAAGCTTATTAACCTCTTGAATTGATCTTCCTGATCCTGCAGCAATACGATTTCTTCTTTTGAAATCATTTTCGATTAATTCGGGGTGCTTTCTTTCCTTTTCAGTCATTGAGAAAATGATTGCTTCAATTTTATCAAATGCTTTATCATCAACATTATTCATCGCAGCCTTCATCTTACCCATACCTGGTAAGAATCCCATTATTTTTGATAATGAGCCCATTCTTTTAATCATCTTAAATTGCTTTAATAAATCATTATAATTGAATGAATCTGACATCATTCTTTCAGCTGCAGATTTCATTTCATCTTCATCAATGTTTTCTTGTACAGTATCAATTAATGATAATACATCACCCATACCAAGGATTCTATCTGCAAGTCTATCAGGATAGAATGTGTCAAGTGAATCAAGCTTTTCACCACTAGACATTAATTTAATAGGAATGCCTGTCATTTCTTTAATTGATAAGGCTGCACCACCTCTTGTATCACCATCAAGCTTAGTTAAAATGATACCTGTGATTTCTAATTCTTTATGGAATTGTAATGCAACATTAACTGCATCTTGACCTTGCATCGCATCAACAGTTAATAAAATATCATCAGGTCTTACAAGATCCTTAATATTTTTTAATTCCTGCATCAATTCTTCATTAATTGATAAACGACCAGCTGTATCAATTAAAACTAAATCAGCCCCTGCTTCCTTAGCTTGTATTAAGCCTTCTTGAACAATCTTTTCAGCCTTAACCTTATTTCCCATTTCAAAAACAGGAACACCAATTTGCTTACCAAGTGTTACTAATTGGTCAATAGCGGCAGGACGATAAATATCGGCGGCAATCATAAATGGCTTCTTTTTTAATTTTTTACGATAATATAATGCCATTTTACCTATTGCGGTAGTTTTACCTGTACCTTGTAAACCAACAGCCATAATGATTGTTTGACCAGATTTTTTAAAATTGATTTCTGTAACCTCGTCACCTAAAATCTTTTTTAATTCTTCTCTTACAACCTTAACAACCTGTTGACCAGGGTTTAAGCCCTTCATTATTTTTTCGCCTAAAGCTTGTTCTCTAACTGATGCTAAAAATTTCTTAACAACCTTGAAATTAACATCAGCCTCAAGAAGAGATAATCTTACTTCTTTAAGCATATCATCTATATCATTTTCAGTTAATTTACCTCTTCCAGTGACTCTTCTAAAAGCCATCTGAAGACGTGAGCTTAAGCTTTCAAATGCCATTTTATTCCTCCCAGATAATATCTAAAATTTCTCCTTTTAGCTTATCATCCTTTACTAATTCTTTTATTTTTTCTATCTTTTTAGCTAAATTCATTTTTTCTTCATATTTTAATAATTCTTCAACACTTTTTTTAAGCATATCATGAATTGCATTTCTTGAAACATTATTTTCTTCTGCAATTTCAGCTAATGATAAATCATCATGATAATAATCAATAAAATATTTTCTTTGCTTATCAGTTAATAATTTACCATAAATGTCGAAAAGTACATTTAAATAATCACGTTCAGTCATTTTGTTCCTCAAAGAAATCTGCAAATAAGCCATATAAATATTGTTCAATATCAAATACTTCTAAATCATCTACGCCTTCACCAAGTCCAACATATTTAATTGGAATACCCATTTCATGACGTATAGCAAGAACAATACCACCCTTACTTGTGCCATCTAATTTTGTAAGTACAATACCAGTAACATTAGTAGCTTCCTTAAAAGCTTTAGCCTGACTCATACCATTTTGTCCTGTAGTTGCATCAATTACTAATAATGTTTCACAAGGCTCCTCATTTAATTCCTTAACGATAACTCGCTTCATTTTCGCAAGCTCATTCATTAAATTAACCTTATTTTGTAATCTACCTGCAGTATCACATAAAAGTAGGTCATAGCCTTCTTCTTTAGCCTTTTTACATGCATCAAACATTACAGATGAAGGATCAGCACCATCTTCCTTTTGAACAATATCAACGCCTACACGCTTAGCCCAAACATCTAATTGCGCAATTGCACCAGCTCTAAATGTATCTCCTGCAGCAAGTAAAACCTTCTTGCCTTCTTTTTTATATTGAGATGCAATTTTAGCTATTGTTGTTGTTTTACCTGCACCATTAACACCTACAAATAAAACAACTGATAATCCTTCTTTTTTTAAATTTAAATTGGCATTAACAATTTCACCATTAAGATAAATTTCAAACATCTTATCAATAATAATTTCTTTTAATAAAGATGGATCTTGAATTTTCTTATGGTAGCATTCATCCTTTAATTCCTCAATAAAGGATACAACAGTATCAACACCAATATCAGCCATAATAAAAATTTCTTCTAAGCTATCAAATAGCTCATCATCAATTTTTTCACTCTTACTTAATATTTCACCAAGACTTGATAAAGCCCCTTCTCTTGTTTTATGAAGTCCTAATTTGTATTTTTCTTTTTTATTTTTATCTTTTTTTCTTCTAAATATATCAAAAAATCCCATATTTTTACTCCAAACCTAGTGTATTATAACATATTATTATGTTATTTAAAAAAGAAAAATGAAATAATAAATAAAAACCTGATTATTTAATCAGGCTTTATTTTTCAAATTATCATATTCTTCTTTAGAAATAATATTTTTACATCTAGGATAATTAGAGCATCCATAAAAAATATTTCCTTTATTTTTACCCTTTGTAGCTTGTCTTTTAACCATATGACCCTTACCACAGCTTGGGCAAATAACAAATTCATCTAAATTACCATTAGAATCCTTTTCGTCACATCTTTCAGAGCAATAAAGCTTATCCTCATCCTTATTATAAAGCATCATTGCGCCACATTTAGGACATTTCTCCTTTGTTGGCTCATCATTATAAATCATTTTACATTTATAATTATCACAAGCATAGAAATAATTTCCTTTATTTCTTCCTCTTTGAGCTAAATGTCTTAATAAATTACCACTATTACATTTAGGACATTTTAAAGGAGTATAGAAATCATTACTCATACAATGATTTGAACAATACAAATTAGATGATTCATCCATAAGCATTATAGATCCGCAATTAGGACATTTTTCCTTTGTTGGCTCATCATTAAATATTGTTTTACATTTTGGATAATTTGAACAAGCATAAAAGAATTTACCTTTATTCTTACCACGCTCAGATATCTTTTTAATAAATGTACCTTTATTACAATTAGGGCATAATACACCTGTATCAAGCTCATCCTTTTTCTCTTCTTCCTTAATGTATTTGCATTTAGGATAGCTTGAGCATGATACAAATTCACCATATTTACCATTTCTAATAACTAAATTAGATCCACATATAGGACAAATTTCTTCAGTCATTATTGGATATTTTTTAGGCATCTCCTTATAAGCATTTTCATATAATGGCTCAAAATTATTATAAAATTTTACAAGCTCATCAAGCTCATTAATTTCACCTTGAGCAATTAAATCTAAATTTTCTTCCATCTTAGATGTATATTTAACATTTACTATGCTTGAAAAATAATTTTGTAATGCCTTAGTAGTCATTATACCTTGTTCAGTAGGAACTAATGATTTTTTCTCTACCTTAACATAATCATGATCAATAATTGTAGTCATGATTGTTGCGTAAGTTGAAGGTCTTCCAATACCATATTCTTCCATCTCTTTAATTAAAGATGCTTGAGTGTATCTTGGTAATGGTTTAGTTTCCTTATCAAGAATATCTATCTTATTTGCATTATATTCCTTATTTTCTTCAAAAATAGGCAATAATTTATTCTTATCCTCATCACTTTGACCATAAACCTTTAAATAGCCATCAAACATTAAAATTGAGCCATTTCCAGTCCATTTAGATCTTGTATTATTAAATGTAACTATAGTTTCATTAAAAATTGCATCAGCCATTAATGAAGATAATGTTCTATTATATATTAATTTATATAATTTATATTCATCTTCTGTTAAATATTGCTTAATATCATCAGGGCGACGATAAATAGATGTAGGTCTTATACCTTCATGTGCATCTTGCATACCCTTTTGATTTTTAAATTTAGGCTCACCTAAATAATTTTGACCAAATTCTTTTACAATATAATTTTTGGCTTCTTGTACAAATGATGAAGCTAATCTTGTTGAATCTGTTCTCATATAGGTAATTAAACCTGTTGTTTCACTACCTATATTTTTTCCTTCATATAGCTTTTGAGCAACGCTCATTGTTCTTTTAGGTGCAAAATTAATTTTATTTAATGCATCCTGTTGCATAGTTGATGTTGTATATGTAGGATAAGATTTTCTTCTTATCTCCTTCATTTGAGATGCATCAAGAGTAAAAGATTTTAATTCTTTCTTTAAATCTTCTAATACTTTTCTATCAGTAATTCTATTTTTTTGATCTATTTTTTCATTATCAAGCTTTGTTAAATGAAGGCTAAATTCATTAAATTTAGCTTCCATTTCATAATAGCTTAATGGAACGAATTTATTTATTTCATCTTCTCTTTCACAAACTAAAAGTAGTGCAACACTTTGAACACGTCCCGCACTTTTTGATTTTATTTTTCTTTGTAATAGGGTTGATAATTTAAATCCTAGAATTCTATCGATCATTCTTCTTGTTTCTTGAGAATGAACCATCTTCATATCAATTTTAGAAGGTACCTTTAATGCTTCTTTAACTGCATCCTTTGTAATTTCATTAAATGTTACACGATTTGTATCATTAAAATCTAAATTAAGGATAGATGCTAAATGATAAGCAATTGCCTCACCCTCACGATCAGGGTCGGTTGCAAGATATACCTTTTTACCTTTACATATCTTTTTAATATCATTAACTGTTTTTAAGCTATCCTTTTTAATTATATAATTAGGCTTAAAACCATTTTCTATATCAATACCAAGACCGCCATAGCCTGATGTAGCTAAATCTGTAACATGGCCTTTTGAGGATATAACCTCATACCCAGAACCAAGATATGTTTTTATTGTATGTGATTTACTTGGAGATTCTACAATGATAACTGTATCCATTAAAACACCTTCTTCTTGCCATAAATATTAAGATAAAAAATAGGCTATGTCAAGGTGAAATTATTGAGAAATTATCAATAAAATATTTATATTTTATAAATTTTTAAGAATTTTTTTGCCTTATTATCAATATTATATATATAAAGAAAAAAACTGATATTTTCATATCAATTTTCTTCATCATCATAATTATCATCATTATCAAAATCTATAGTTAGCTGTCTATCCTTAACTAAATAAGCGCTTACTGGGTAATATGTTTTACGATGTATTTTAGTAGGTCCCATTTCCCATATCGCATCCATATGCATCTTTGTTCCATAACCCTTATTATGAGCAAAGCCATATTTAGGATATTTAAAATCCATCTTAGCCATATAATGATCTCTTGCGACCTTAGCTAATATTGATGCAGCACCAATTGAGGCAGATAATGCATCACCATGAACTACAGATTCATGCTTAATCTCAAGCATGCTTAATGGCATTGCATCTATTAATGCATAATCAGGCTTAACCTTAAGGCCATTAATAGCTTCAAGCATTCCTTTTTTAGTTGCTTCATATATATTTAATTCATCAACAATTTTTGGTGAAATATAAACTATTTTATAAGCTACAGCCTTTCTAATTATTTTTTTATATAATTCCTCTCTTTTTTTACTAGATAATTTTTTAGAATCATTAATTCCTTCTATTCTACTATCCTTAGGTAAGATACATGAAGCTACAACAAGTGGTCCTGCAAGGGCACCTCTACCTGCTTCATCACAGCCCGCAATATATTCATATCCTTCGTCTGTTAATCTTTCCTCATATTTATATAAATTCACTTGGTCTTTCAAAGCTCATTTCACCTACCTTATTATCTCTTATTTCATTAATAAGAGTTAACGCAGCCTTTTTAACATCAGGTATGCCTGAATTTAAATATCCTCTATTTAATGCAATATCCTTTAAAATAGTTAAAGAATCATTATCATCATTGATATTATATCTTTTATTTAAATATCCTTTATAATTTACTTTAATATAATCAATTGCAAAATGAGCTATATCCTCTAAATTAACAATTTCATCTCTTATACCAAAGCATAATGATAAATTCTTACCAACTGCCTCATTATCAAATCTTGGCCATAAAATACCAGGTGTATCTAATAAATATAAATCCTCAGTAACCTTAATCCAGGTATTATTTTTAGTTACACCAGGCTTATCACCTGTCTTTGTAGCCTTTCTTTTTGATAATTTATTAATTAATGTAGATTTACCTACATTAGGTATACCTAAAACCATTGCTTTTATTTCTTTAGATACAATACCTTTAGCTTTTCTTTTTTCAAATGTTTCTTTTAAGCATTCATAACATTTTTTAACTATTAAATTAATATTTCTTCCAGTAATTGAATCTATATCAAGACAAGATATACCATTATCATTATAATATTTAATCCATTTAGAAGTAATTTCTTTATCAGCTAGGGAGGATTTACATAATAATATTAATCTTTTTTTATTTCCACATATTTCATTAATCATTGGATTAGATGAAGAAAATGGAATTCTTGCATCACGTAGCTCTAATACGATATCTACAAGTCTTAATTGTCCTTCTATTTCTCTTTTGGCCTTGGCCATATGACCAGGATACCAATTTATTACATCAGCCATAAATACTCCTTAAAAATG
>JAILBI010000155.1 GCA_024681175.1 Acholeplasmatales bacterium | reverse complement strand
TAATACCTATTATTGAAGAGAAGGATGATAATTATGAATTATCTTTAAAAATAGGCTTTGATAAGGATTATATTATCAAATCTATTTCTGAATTTATTCATATGACTGAAAATCATATCTTATATTCATATGGTCAAAAGCTAAGCTTTATTCATTCATATGAATGCTTAGATTCAATAAGTAAAGTATTTTATCATTTCTTAATGAACATCGTTCATGAAAATACAGGTAAAAGTATTGATATTAAAAAATCTCAATTATATCGTATTTTAGAAATATATAATGATTATAATATCTCTTATAGAAGAAAAAATGAAGAAAAGCCTAAAGAAAGAATGATTAAGAAGGATGAATATGCACAAGTAGCATTAAATGATGAATATTTACAAATTGTGCCACCACTTAATACTGAAATATTAATTGCGGGTGTAAATTTTGCATATTTCATTGATGAAAATGATATTTATACATATTCATATAAATCAAGAGTAGAAGGTAAAATATTCCAAAGATTATTTAAAATTAATGGTAAGCTTAGAATTAATTATGATAGTGATTATTTTATTAAAACTATTTTACCTTTAGTAAGAAATGATATTAAAATAGATGAATCATTTTATGATAAATATCCTATACCTGATATTAAGGTTAATTCATATTTTTCATATGAAGCTAAATCTAAGGCAATCACTTTAATTCCTAAAATTAAATGTGATGCCATAGATAGAAAAAGTCCTTATTTAAAAGAATTTTTAGAAGGATATTTTGAAACTATTAAAACATTCGGCTTCTTACCTAAGGATAATGAGGATGAAAGAACTATATCCTTAGAATATGAAATTAAAGATACATCATTACAATATAAATTCTTAACTTCTAATTTAGAAGAAATAAGAAGCTTTGGTTCTGTATTCCTTGATAAAATGCATCTTAAGGCTAAGAAGCAGGGTCATACAAGAATTACAGTTACAAAGAATAATATTGGTTTAATTGATTTTACAATTGAAAATACAACATTAACTGAAGAAGAAATAAAAGAAGTATTAAAGGCTTATCATGAAAAGAAGAAATTTATTTTGTTATCCTCAGATACTATCTTAGAGCTTGATGAAGAGGATTCTAAAAAATTAAGTGATTTCTTAGAAGATTTTAATATTTCTGAAAAGGAATTAAAGCATACTGTTACAAGACCTGAAAATTATTTATTAAAGCTTGTAAATGAAAAAGATGATTTCATCAAAATATCATCTGATATTTTAGATGTAATCACTTATTTACAAAATTATAATGATCATAATTTTAAGATTCCTACTACTATAAATGGTGAATTAAGAAATTATCAGGTATCAGGCTATAGATGGTTAAAAAGCTTAACTAAATATGAATTTGGTGGTATTTTAGCTGATGATATGGGTCTTGGTAAAACATTAGAAATTATTTCATTCTTTGAAAGTGATGAAGCTAATATGCCATCACTTGTAGTATGTCCTATGTCACTTGTTTATAATTGGGATATTGAATGTGCTAAATGGGGTTTTTCTTTCCCTGTTACACCAGTACTTGGTGATAGCCAAGAGCGTGAAAGAATAATTAAAAATATCAAAAATAATAAGAAGGCATTATATATTACATCTTATGATTCATTAAGACGTGATTTTGCCTTATATGAAGCTAAATTTAGATTTATTGTTGCGGATGAAGCACAATATATTAAAAATCAATATGCCCAAAAAAGTGAAGCAATTAAATCATTATCTTCACAGGTAAGATTTGCCTTAACAGGTACACCAATTGAAAATGGTTTAGCTGATTTATGGAGCATATTTGATTTCTTAATGCCTGGCTATTTATCTGATTTCGATCATTTTTCACATCGCTATAATGAGCTTATTGTAATGGATGATCAGGAAGCTTTATATAATTTAAAGAAAAGAGTATCTCCATTTATTTTAAGAAGAACAAAGAAGGACGTATTAAAGGATCTTCCTGATAAAATTGAAGAATATTATTATTGTAAAATGGATGATAAGGCTAGAAAGATTTATGATCTATATGTTACAAATTTAAAGGAAGACCTTAAAAATAAGGGAAATAATACTTTAGCATTATTAACAAGATTAAGACAAATTTGTATTACACCTGAATTAATAATGCAGGAAGCATTTGAAAATACAAAGGTTAATATGGCAGTTGATTTAATTAAATCATCAATTGATGCAGGACATAGAATATTAGTATTTTCACAATTTGCCCAAAGCTTCCCTATTATTTCTAAGCAATTAGAAAATATGTCTATCCAGCATTATATATTAGATGGCTCTACTAAAGCTAAAAATAGAATGGCTATGGTAGAAGAATTTAATAAAAATGATAATATTAAAGTATTCTTAGTATCATTAAAGGCTGGTGGAACAGGCTTAAATTTAGTTGGAGCCGATATGGTTATTCACCTTGATCCTTGGTGGAATAGCTCTGCAGAAAATCAAGCTACAGATAGAGCTTATAGAATAGGTCAAGAAAGGGATGTAACTGTAATAAAGCTTATTTGTAAGGATACAATAGAAGAAAAGGTAATTAAATTACAGGAATTAAAGCGTAATTTAGCTGATTCAATTGTTCAATCAGATAATGAACAAAAGGTAGTTATTACAAGAGAAGATTTATTATCTTTATTAGATTAAGACACATTTTGTGTCTTTTTCTTTTATTGTAATAAATATATAAATATGTTAAACTAATTAAGAATTATTCTTAATGAGGTATTTTTATGAATAGAAGATATACAAATCAAAGAAAAATAGTATATGATGCAATAGAAATATTAGGTCATACAACGACAGAAGATTTAATTAATTATTTAGAAAAGAACAATAATGAAGATATTTCTTTAGCAACTGTTTATCGTAATTTAAATATTTTATTAGAAGAAAATAAAATAAAAAGAATTAAATTAGATAATGTTGATGTTTATGAGGTTACAAAAAATAAACATTATCATTTTAGATGTGTTGAATGTGGTGCAATATATGATTTCCCACTAAAAGGGGCAGTTGTATCATTTAATAAAAATTTATTACCAGGTGTAAATGTAAGAGGCCTTGATATAGTTTTATATGGCCTTTGTAATAATTGTGGAAATAAAAAAGAATCATAATATATTAATTAATAAAGCCCTTATGGGCTTTTTTAATTGAAAAATGAAACACATTTTAATATAATATTAAAGTCTAATAAAGGAGTATTATATGAACGATTATAAGATGCTTGCAAATTATATATTTTCTGATGTTACATTAACATTAGCGGATTTAGAAAAGAAATATCCTGAAAGAAATTTAAAAGAAGGTGCAAAGGTTACAAGATTTGCCCCATCACCTACAGGCTTTTTACATACAGGCTCATTATTTACATCATTAGTATCTTGCCTAATCGCTAAGCAATCTGGTGGTATTTTTTATACTAGATTAGAAGATACAGATACTAAAAGAGAAATATCAGGCTCTGCAGATGAAATGCTAGAATTATTACAAGAATTTGGTGTTAAGCCTGATGAAGGATATATTTCAGAAAATAAAGAAATTGGTTCATATGGTCCTTATCGTCAATCAGATAGAGCATTTATTTATCGTGCTGTAGCAAAGCATTTAATGGAAATGGGTAGAGCCTACCCATGCTTTGCAACAAAGGAAGAGCTTGATGAGCTTCGTGCAATGCAGGAAAAAGAAAAAGT
>JAILBI010000295.1 GCA_024681175.1 Acholeplasmatales bacterium | reverse complement strand
AACAAATTATGATGAAGATGGTAATATCTCTTCAAAAAATGAATATAAAAATATAAATGGTGAATTTAAGCTTATTAAAGAATATACAAATGTAACTTCTTCTAAATATTTTAATGGCTTACAATTAAAAACTGAATATATTTTTAATGAAGATGGTACAAATGAAAAAACATTAATGCATTCATATAATCAAGATTATCAAATAATTAGTACTTATCAAAAGCTTGAAGGTAATACATCATTAACTAAGGTATGTGAGGCTAGAATTACTTATGGCGATGATCTTGAACCATTATCTGAAGTAGTATCTGATCATTTAAATAAAAATAATACTTTAGGAGATACAGATACTTATACATATATAAATGGTGAAAAGATATTAACTAAGAGAAAAGTTTATGATGAAAATGATAATATAATTAAGATATTTGAATTAACATATGATTCAGAAAATAAATTGTATATTGATGTATTAGAAATTGATTATGATGAAAATGGTATTACTACAAATGTATTTAGATTCTTTAATAATCCTAAATCTAACACAAATAGTATTTACAAAATTAGGGATAATTATAAACAACAAAGTAATTTTTATAGAGTTGAAAAAGAAAATATTACTACATATTATGGTTTACATGAGGAATCAGCTAGCATACTTACACTTGATGATATTTTAAATTATAATAATAATTAAAAAAATAGGCATTCACAATTAAGGTGAATGCCTATTTTTTATTTTCTAAAATTATTTTTAATATTATTAATTACTTCATTAATTTCTGCATCAGATGCATATGATTCAGCACCATGGTTCATTTTAAACATTCCGCCCCAATCTTCTTTTCCTACATATTTTGGAACAAGGTGGAAATGTAGATGACCTAATGTATCACCAAATGCACCATAATCAACTCTATCAGGATTGTATGCTTTATGAATTGCAGCTGCAACATCAGCTACATCATTCATGAAGGCAATTCTTTCTTTTTCATCTAATTCACAAATTTCTGCTACATGTGAGTTTTTATATGCAACAATACATCTTCCTTTATAAGCTTGATCTTTAAATACAATAACTAATGATGTTTCTGTTTCAAATGCTTTAACACCAAATTTAGCTAAGTATTCTCCTTCTTGACAATATGGGCAACCATCTTTTTTTAAATTAGTCATATATTATTTCTCCTTTTTTATATATTATATAATAATTTTTAATTATTTACATCCTCATCAGATGATAATACTGCAAGGAAAGCATCATCAGGAACAGAAACACGACCTATTTCTTTCATTTTCTTCTTTCCTTCCTTTTGTTTTTCTAATAATTTTTTCTTTCTAGATATATCGCCGCCGTAGCATTTTGCAAGAACATCCTTTCTCATTGCCTTAATGTCGGCTCTTGCGATAATTTTATGATTTATTGCAGCTTGAACAGGTACTTCAAATAATTGTCTTGGAATTACTTCTTTTAATTTTTCAACTAAGACTCTTCCTCTTTGTACTGCAAAATCCTTATGAACAATAGTAGATAATGCATCTACTGCTTCTCCATTTAATAATATATCCATTTTAACAAGCTTACTTTCACGATAATCTTCAATTTCATAATCAAATGAAGCATAACCCTTTGTGGCAGATTTAAGCTTATTAAAGAAATCATAAACTATTTCAAGTAAAGGCATATAATAATGAATTACGGCTCTTGTTTCTTCTACATATTTAATATCAATAATGATGCCACGCTTCTTTTGGCATAAATCCATTATTGATCCTATATATTCAGATGGAGTCATTATTGTAGCCCTAACATATGGCTCTTCAATTCTATCTATTTTTGTAGGCTCTGGGAAATCTGATGGATTTGATATATCAAGCATTTCACCACTTGTTAAGTATACATGATATGAAACTGATGGTGATGTTGCGATAAGGTCAATTCCAAATTCCCTTGAAATTCGCTCTTTTATGATATCCATGTGTAATAACCCTAGGAATCCTGTTCTAAAGCCAAATCCGAGCGCTTTTGATGTTTCTGGCTCAAATATTAATGAAGCATCTGATAATACAAGCTTATCAAGTGCATCTTTTAAATCTTCATAGCGTTTAGAATCAATTGGGTATAGACCACAATACACCATTGGATTTAATTTTTTATAACCATCAAGTGGCATATTTGCTTCATTAGATACAATTGTTACTGTATCACCTACATGAACATCTTGAATATT
>JAILBI010000150.1 GCA_024681175.1 Acholeplasmatales bacterium | reverse complement strand
GCAATTTCATTTAAAGAAAAGCCAAATGTAGATGTTGCAATAGAATATATTAAAAAAGGTAATTATTTATGGAATAGTGGCATGTTTATCTTTAAAAGAGATGTCATTATGTCTGAATTTAAAAAATATAGCCCTAATCATTTTGAAACATCAGTAGAGCTTGATATGCTTATTGATAAAAATAATGGTATTATTACAGCTAATAAGGTTCAAAATAAATTTAATGAATTTGAAAAGAAATCTATTGATTTTGCCGTAATGGAAAAATCAGACCTTATTGAAGTAATTCCATGTGATATTGGCTGGAATGATGTTGGTGGCTATTTAGCATTTGAAGAATTATTCCAAAAGGATGAAAATGGTAATGTTAAAAGATTTGTAAATTGTATTTCACTTGATTCTAATAATAATATTATTGTTTCAGAAAATAAAAATTTACAAAGAGTAGCCTTACTTGATGTATCTGATATGATAATAGTAATTACAAAGACAGATATATTAATATTACCTAAGAATAGAAGTCAAGAAATTAAAAAATTAATTAAAATAATGCCTCAAAATTAAATAGGTGTATAAAAATATATTTTTTAAAGAGGAGAAAGATATGAAAAAATTATTTTTAACAATATTTACATTAATGTTTTTCTTTACATTTTTCTTATTACCATCTAGTAACAAAAATAAAAATGTAAATGTTGAAGATGTAAAAGTAGATTATAATAGTGATATTACAGATGTCGATAATTTAATTAGACTTACAGTTGATGGTGAATCATATAAAAATCCAGGTGATACTGAAATATTTGGAGATGGTTGGAATTATAAACCATCAATATGGCATGAAATAGAATTAACTTTAAATAATTATAATGGTGGTTCTATAGATTTTGTCATTAATGAAAGTATTCCGATTATTAACATTTTTGGAGACTGTGTTATTAATGCGGAGGATAGTGTTACTTATGGAATTAATGTAAATACTGGTTTAATATTAAGATTTACAAATAATTCAAGTTTAACAATTAATTCTAATTATTCTTGTATTAATGTCTCAGGCGAGGGAGATGTAAATGTTAAAGGCTTTGCAGGCGATGGGTCTTGTAGACTTATTTTAAATTCTACAGATGGCTGTGGAATAGTTTCTAAAGATGAAATATTTTTCTCTAATGTTGAGGCCTATGCTAGAACAAAGCTTTCATGTTATAACGCAAGTACATGGCTTACATATCAAACAAACACACATGATTTACCTTCATCTAAATTTTGTAATTCATATTCTAAAAAAATAAGTTATGTTTATGTAAGAGAAAATTCTAGAATATATGGTATTTCTACTGATGCAGCTGCTGTTGCAGGTTTTGATTATCATTCATATTGGAGACAAATTATCGTTGAAGGTATTTATGAAAAATCTGTTGATAGAACAAAATATGCGTGGTATGGTATAGGTGATCATGATGATTATGATACAGATCATGTCTTTTCAACACCAGATTCTAAAGTAATGAGCATCGTTACTGAAACAGAAGATTTATATACTGGATTCCTTCAATTTTCTGAAGAAACCCCATTAAATACATTTAATAATTTAGAACTTAAATATAAATATGAAATTGGTGAAGAAATTGATTTCTCATTTAACAATTATGATTTACCTGAACAATTAAAAGAAATGGGATTTTATATCACTAGAAGCTATGATTTAAGTGAAAATGGCGCCGCAAATCCAGTTAAATTTTTAGAAGATGATGAAACAGAAGATTTAATTTCTTTCTCCCAAAGCTTACCTGATATTAAATTATATATTTATAGAGTCACCTTGAAACTTTATAATAGAAATGATAATGATAAGCTTATTAATACAATTGAACATGTAACAAGAATTACTCCTTATAGTTATCATACAGTCTCATGTAATTTAAAATCTCATAGATTTGTTCCTTATGGATATGATGATCCAAATAATGTAAAGACTGGAGACAATTTCCATTTCAGATTAGTAAAATATGATTATTATGAAGATGATAAAAATATGCAAGTATATGCAGGAGATCAGCTATTAACTAAAAATAGTAGTGGAGTTTATACTGTTGAAAATGTCACTAAGGATCTTGAAATAGCTGTTTTAAATGGACCATCATATTATGTTAATTTTAAATATGTTTCTAATGGAATACCTCTAGATCAAGGACAAAAAGTTGGCAATTCAGCATTTACTTTAAGAAGTGCAGATGATTTAGTTGCACCACAAGGAACAACATTTGATTATTGGATTGTTGGTGATAGAACACAACATTATCAACCAGGTCAAGTAATTAGTTTTAAAGAAGAAGAACGTGGCGATATTATAATTAAAGCTCATTTCTCAAATTTATATAATTTAGTTATTGAAGATGGTCAATTCTATAGTGATGCAGCATGTACTCAAGTTATTGACCAAGCTGCCCCTGTAGCTGTTGGAAGTGGTAAATATACATATTTTAAATTTAACCAAGATTATAAATCTACAGTTGATGGAAAATATTTATATAGCTATCAAGTAGTTGAAGGAGATCAAAGAATATATATAGATGATGGATATTTCTTCTTTGAAATGACTTCATCAGATTTAGTTATTGAACCTGTTTATAAATACGTAATTGATGATTTATCAATGCTTGATATTAATCGTCCTATTGGTGGAAATGCATTAGTTGAATTTGTAGAACATGCACCAGAAGATGAAAATTATATTGTTGCTTCAAGTGTGACCCTTTGGTATGAAAAAGATGGGGATACAAGAAAGCTTGTTAATACATTTGATGTAAATAATCCATATATTTTCAAAAATAATACAATTTATGAATTAGATATTAGTTTTAGAGCTAAAGAAGGTTATATTTTAAACCAAGATGGCTTTAATAGAGATAGTGAATACCAACTTCAAATAGATGGATTAGACACAGATGAATATGAAATAATCAGTGCTGATTTTACAAATAGTTATAAAGATACATATGAATTCACAATTAGATTTACATCTATTTCTAAATATTTAATAGCTATTACTAGTGGTATAGCATTTGTGGATGGTGAAGAAATTGAATCTACTATTCCGGGTGAAGAAGTATTGTTAAGTGCAGATAAGGCAGAATATGGTAAAGTATTTGATAAATGGCAATTAACAGGTATTACACTTGAAGATGAAGATTTATTAAATAATTCTAAATTATTAATTATTATGCCTGAAAATGATATTGAAGCCGTTGCAACATATAAAGATGCAGAATATTTCCAAATTAGTTTCAATCCAAATGGTGGATCAGGAACTATGTCTGATGATATTTCTTATGGTGAATATCAATTACCAAAATGTTCAATTGTTTCACCAGCACATAAGCATTTCAAATGCTGGGAAATTGATGGTGTAGAATATTCATTTGATGAAATGATTTCAGTATCAGAAAATACAGAAATTAAAGCTATTTGGACATATGATGAATTTATTATCTTATTTGATTCAAATGGTGGAGCATCTGAAATGGATGCAGTAACAAAGGAATATTCATCTATATATACATTACCAGCATGTACATTTACTGCACCAGCAGGTTATAAATTTAAATGTTGGGCAATTGGTGATGATGAGATTACTACTGATTCAATTATGGTTGAAGATGATGTTAAATTAAAAGCTGTATGGGAAAAGATTGAAGAAGAAGGTAGCGAAACAACTACAACAACAACTACAACTTCAACAGCTGATACTACAACTACAACTGATACATCAAATTCAAGCAAGAAAAAAGGCATGCCTACTGGCGCAATAGTAGGAATTGTCATTGGATCTATTGTTTTAGTAGGGCTTGCAGGCTTTGTAATATTTTGGTTCTTTATTAAAAAGAAATAATTAAGACATAATAAGCGTGGGAAACCACGCTTTTTTGTGTTTTATTTTAATAAAAAATGCTTTTTTTATAATAAAATATAAAAAAATTTGGAAATTTATTGATTTTTGTATATAATAATAGTGGAGTACTACGTAGAAAGAAGGTGGTCTTAATGAGAGTTAAAAAATTAATATCCATTATTACATTAATTTTCTTATCTTTCTTCATTTTTGCATATGCAAATAATGAAACTGTTAAGACCATTAGTATTAATTATCGTGATGATTTAACAGTCATTGGTGACGATAACTCCGATAATAATAAATATGGTGAAATTATATTAAGTAATAATGGTAAAACATTAGAATTTGATTTCACTAAGAACTTACCAACATCTGAAAATGTATATATTAATTCAGTATATGATAATTCATTCCATGGTATGGCATCATTCTATTATGATTCAATATCAATTAAAAAGGATGGATCAGGATTATCAAATAATGGTAAGAGTGATGCAATATTCTGTATACCTGTTCCTGATGAATCATTTGGAAGAATTACAATTTTTTCAAATAAATCAGATAAGAAAAGATATTTAGAATTATGTGTTATTAAAAATTATTGGTCTAATGTTTATACAATGGGAAGAACTGGTAAATATGTTGCCGCAACAAAAGATGGTTCAGCATTCTATTATAATATGTCTGAGCATTTATCAGTAATTGAAGGTCAAACTTATATTTGCCTTGCTCCTTCAACATCAAGCAATTATGAATTTAAGATTTCTAAAATTGTAGTAGAGCTTGATAAATCAGATAATCCATATTGGCCAAGAGTAGAAGATAATGGTACAACATATGATTATGAAAGAATTGATTGTCCACAATTAGATTTATTCTTACAAGAAGGATTAACTTATAATCATCAATCAAATGATTATGATGCATTTAGAATTATTGGTAGAATCAAAAATGTATCTGATATTTCAAAAATATATAATATCTCAATTAAAGGCTACATGATGGAGCATGTAACAAAATCATTATGGGGCTGGACATATTATGAAAATGATGAAATATTTAGAGATGAAGAAATTGTAGATGATGAAGTAACATCAATATATGAAACAATTTCTGATTATGCACCATTTAGTACTAAAGAAGATAATACAATTTATTTTGTAGGAACTTATTTTAATTACCAATGGAATGAATATAAAGATAAAACATTGCATCTAACATATAAAGTACAATTTACAAATTATGAAACTGTATGTGCTACAATCGCATACAAAATTACATTTAATAATGCAATTGAGGTGGAATAATATGAATGAAAATAAAAATTTAGAAAAGAAAGAATACGTTAAACCACAAATTGAAGATCAAAGAATTGAAATTGAAGATTCAATTGCTTCATCAGGTGATGATATTTATAACGTAAGAGAAATATTTAAATAATGAAAAAATATTGTTTGTTATTACTTTTACCTTTATTATTTTTAACATCATGTGGTAAGGATGATAAAAAAGATGATGGTATTACACTTCCAACACAAACAAGTGTAGAAACATCAATTGATTATTCAAACGATCGTGAAGGAAAAGGTGATTATACTATCACAAACTTTACTCCAGTTGAGTCAATATCTTGGAATAGTATTTCAACTTCAACTTCTACAACACCTTCACAAGAAGAAGATGATGGAAATTTAACACTTCCAACTAAGGCAGAATAATTATTCTGCCTTTTCTTTTATTATTTAATTCTTTATATTATAATAATATGAGAGGTCTTTTATGAATATAAAGATAAATAATTTAATTATTTCACTTATTTTAAATGATTATAATGGATTTAATAATTTAAGTAATTATTTAACAAAAGAAGATGCTAAATATTTTATTAAATCCATTATAATCCTTTAAATTAAGTGAAATTATTAAATTATTTATCTTTATATTCATAAAAGGCCTCTTATATTATTATAATATAAAGAATTAAATAATAAAAGAAAAGGCAGAATTTTTATTCTGCCTTAGTTGGAAGTGTTAAATTTCCATTTTCATCTTCCTCTGTTGTCGTAGTTGAGGTTTGAGTTGAAACACTTTGCCAAGATATTGATTCGACTGGATCATAGCTTGTGATATTATATTCACTTCTTCCTTCACGATCATTTGAATAATCAATTGATGTTTCTGTACTAATTTTGGAAGGAAGTGTTATCCCATTATCTTCTTTTTCATCTTCACCACAAGATACTAAAAATAATGATGGCAAAAGTAAAAACGCTAAAAAATATTTTTTCATTATTTGAATATTTCTCTTACGTTATAAATATCATCACCTGAAGATGCGATAGAATCTTCAATTTCAATTCTTTGATCTTCAATTTGTGGTTTAACGTATTCTTTCTTTTCTAATTTCTTATTTTCGTTCATATTATTCCACCTCGATTGCATTATTAAATGTAATTTTATACGATGTTGTAGCACAAACAGTTTCATAATTAGTGAACTGTACTTTATATGTCAAATGTAATGTTTTATCTTTATATTCATTCCATTGGAAATTATAATAAGTTCCTACAAAATAAATTGTATTATCTTCTTTATTACTAAATGGTGCATAATCAGAAATTGTTTCATATATTGATGTAACTTCATCATCTACAATTTCTTCATCTCTAAATATTTCATCATTTTCATAATATGTCCAGCCCCATAATGATTTTGTTACATGCTCCATCATGTAGCCTTTAATTGAGATATTATATATTTTTGAAATATCAGATACA
>JAILBI010000146.1 GCA_024681175.1 Acholeplasmatales bacterium | reverse complement strand
CCAAATATTATAGATATTACATATATTATATTTGTAAAATTCCATACAATTCCAACATTTGCTGCTGAAACACTAAATAATATTATACCAAGTGTTCCATGACCAATTGCTGCAAACCAATCTGAATTAGATGATAATATTTGAAATAATACTCCTCTAGGTCTTAATATAAACCTATCTAAATCTCCTTTTACAACAATTTTATTAAAATCTCTTAATCCAGTAAAGAATATTATCATAATACCATATGTTAAGAATATAAAACTAAATAGAAACATCATTTCGTTTATATTCCATCCATTAATAGTATCAAATTTTAATAGTGTAAAATATAAAGCTATTATAGCTGTTGCTTCTCTTAATAATACTGCAAACGATCTTAAACATGCATCAAGCTTATATTGGAACCAAGAACGCATAGATGTTTTAGTATAATAGCCAAACATTTTTATTGTATTATATTTTTCCATTCTAGCCTCCCTGTACAATTACTCTTTTTTTACCAAAATACCACATTACATTGATAATTATTAATAAAACACCAATCCAACCAATTTGAATTAAGAATAAAAATAATATATCTAATCCTTCTTTTTGTCCTAGATAGATTTGAAGTGGTCCATAATATATTGAATAAAATGGAGTGTATGTTATTATATTTCTCATTGTTTCAGGCATAAACCATAAAGGAATTAATGATCCTGATAATAATGAAACCAATACATTTTTAATGGTTGAAACACTCCAAACATTCCATATCCAAAATGCACAAAGTTGAACAATCATTGAAATACACCAATATGTAATTACACCAAGTAATAAACTTAATATAAATAAAAAGACATAAAGTACATTGGTTTGAATAAATATTCCATAAAAAACTAAAGATAAAAATAAAGCAGGTAAGAAATTAGTCAAAAGTTTAAATAATATATTACCTAAATTCCTAGATAATATAACTTTTTTATAATCAACAGGTCTTAAAAACTCATTAGCAATCGAACCATCTTTTAACTTATTTTGAATATCTAAATCACTAAAGCTATACGCATTAATTATTGCTAAACCTAATATAAAATTAGTTGTTACCATTTCAAATGAAATACCATCAATTGACTCATTTGCACCATATAATGCTTTCCAAATTGATATATAAATAACAACCTGAAGAAAAGTTGCTAAGATACTAATTAATAAATCAAATCTATAAACAAATCTTGATTTAAATGCTAAATACATTTCAAATGCATATTTTCTCATTAGATTTCACCAGTCTCGTATATTTTAATTACAATATCATCAATATCTACTTCATTAACCGTAAAATCTTTTACTTCATATTTATTGTTAATTTCATTTATCAATTCTTTGATTGGTTTTATATTAGTATTAAATCTTATCTCTTTTTTATATTCATTTATATCCTTAATATCGACATTATCAATATCTATTGATTCATATTTATTTGCAAATTCAATTACCATACATCTTTCAGAACTAAACTTATTAACTATCTCATCAAATTTACCATCATAAATGATATGTCCCTTATCAATAATAATTAATCTATCACATGTTTCAGAAATGTCTTTCATATCATGGGTAGTAAAAATTATTGTTGTGTTTGTTTCCTTATTAATATATCTAATAAAATTTCTTATTTTTTCTTTAGCTACTACATCTAAACCTATTGTTGGTTCATCTAAAAATATTATTTTAGGACTATGTAAGAAAGCTGCTGCAATATCAGCTCTCATTCTTTGTCCTAATGATAATTGTCTAACTGGTTGTTTAATAAATGAATCAAGATCTAGCAATTCTCTAAATTGATTTAACCTTTCATCGTAATCAGCCTTAGGAATGCTATATATTCTTCTTAATAATTCAAATGAATCAATTACAGGTAAATCCCATTGTAATTGAGATTTTTGACCAAATACTACACCTATATTAGCTACATATTTTGTTCTATTTTTATATGGTGATAAACCATCAACATCAATTGTTCCTTCATCTGGATATAAAATGCCAGATAACATTTTAATTGTTGTTGATTTACCAGCACCATTAGGCCCTATAAATCCAACTGCTTCTCCTTCATTTATAGTAAAAGAAATACCATCAACAGCTACTTTCTTTTTATATTTAGGAACAAAAAGATTAGCGATTTTACCAGGAAGGCCTCTTTTTCTTTCACTGATTTTATACACCTTTTTTAAATTTTCAACTTTAATTAGATTATCCATAACAAATTCTCCATTAGACATAATTTATAAATAGCAAAAATATAAACATATTTTTAATAAAGCACCAATACTTGTATTCTAACATATAAATAATTATACTAAAATATATTTTTTCTCCATTTTTATACATACCATGACTTTTTTAGACCAAAAATAAAAAGCAGGGTGAGAAGTCCTGCTTAATATCTTTTTCTTTACAATTATAATAATCAAACAATTAACGCTTAGATAAGTTAACCAATCGTAATATTGGCTTTATTAAGCCGTTTTTTTAGTTCTCCGGACACCTTTCGGACACCAAAAAAGTGTAATTTTATGCATTTTTTTGAATGTCATGGGCTTTTTTTAGACCGGATTTTAAAAAGTTAACTTATCTAAGCGTTAATTGTTTGATTATTATAATTGCAAAGAAAAAGATATTAAGCAGGACTTCTCACCCTGCTTTTTATTTTTGGTTTCAAATTGATATTGTGCACGAATTGACAACGTGCACAAAAAATGATAAAATTTGTGCAGAAGGTGATGATATGCACAAATTACCATTTGAATATAATTATGATGATATTGATATTTTTAAGGCATTAAATAAAGCAAATAGTAAATTAGGAGAATTGAATGGTATCATTAATACAATGCCAAATCCTAATATTATACTAAATGCTGTAATATTAGGTGAAGCAAAAGAATCAAGTGAGATTGAAAATATAGTAACAACTTTTGATGAAGTATTTAAAGAGATAACCCTTAAAAATCAAAATTCTGCATCTAAAGAGGTTGTTAATTATCGTCAAGCTATTTTATATGGA
>JAILBI010000268.1 GCA_024681175.1 Acholeplasmatales bacterium | reverse complement strand
TGCAGGTCCTCCAGGAGTAGGTAAAACTTCATTAGCTAAATCTATTTCTGAAGCTTTAGGAAGAAAATTCGTTAAGCAAAGCCTTGGTGGTATTCATGATGAAGCCGAAATAAGAGGTCATAGAAGAACTTATATTGGAGCTCTACCAGGACGTATCTTAAAGGGTATGAGAGATGCTGGAACTATTAATCCTGTATTCTTATTAGATGAAATTGATAAATTAACATCTGATTATCGTGGAGACCCAGCTGCCGCAATGCTTGAAGTATTAGACCCTGAACAAAATCAATTCTTCTCAGATAATTATCTTGAAGAACCATATGATTTATCTCAAGTAATGTTCATTACTACTGCAAATGATATTTCAAAAATTCCTGCCCCATTATATGACCGTATGGAAATCATTGAATTATCATCTTATACAGAAATTGAAAAATATCAAATCGGCTTTAATTATCTACTTCCAAGAAATTTAGCAGATCATGGTTTAAAGGCTGAACAAATTTCTATTTCTGATGAAGCAATGAAGGAAGTAATTAGAAATTACACAAGAGAAGCTGGTGTACGTGAATTAAATAGAATGGTTGCTGCATTATGCCGTAAGACAGTAAGAAAGATTATGCAAGATAAGATTGAAAAAACTGAAATTGGTAAAGATGATATTCAATCATATCTTGGTAAGCCTAAATTCCAGGATAACCAAAATCGTGGTAAGAATGAAATTGGTGTTGTTACAGGTCTTGCATGGACACAATTTGGTGGCGACACATTAGATATTGAGGTTACAACATATCCAGGAAAAGGTGCACTTCATTTAACTGGTAAGCTTGGTGATGTAATGAAGGAATCTGCAGAAGCTGCATTCTCATATGTACATGCACATTGTGAAGAATATGGTATTGATAAAGAATTCTTTGAAAAGAATGATGTTCATATCCATGTACCTGAAGGTGCAACTCCAAAGGATGGTCCATCTGCAGGTGTAACATTAACAACTGCCCTTGTATCTGCATTATCTAAGAAGACAGTTGATTGTCATATTGGTATGACAGGTGAAATCACATTAAGAGGTGCAGTATTACCAATTGGTGGCTTAAGAGAAAAATCAATTGCCGCATCAAGAAATGGTTTAACACAAATCTTTATTCCAAAGGAAAATATCAATGATATAGAAGATATTCCTCAAGAGGTTAAAGATAAATTAAAGATTGTACCAGTTTCACATATTAGTGAAATATTGAACACATTATTTAAATAAAAACAATAAATGCCTGAATAAATTTTCAGGCATTTATTTTTAAATTGACATTTATAAAAAAAATTTATATACTTAATATACTTTATATATTAAATTTATAATAGAGGTGATAAAATGTTAGATCAAAAGCTTATTACCTTTCTTACTTTAATGGAAGAAGGAAGCTACACAAAGACAGCTGACAGATTAAATTTTACCCAACCAGCGATTACACATCATATTAAGCAGCTTGAAAAGCTTTATAATATTGAGCTATTTGAAGATTTTAAATCTTTAGAATTAACAAGAGCTGGTAAAATTTTATATGAATATGCTAAAAATCAAAAAATTTCAGATGAGCAATTATTTAATAATTTAAAATCAGGAGAAGGTGATAAAACATATAAGCTTGGTATGACACCTATGGTTTTAAATTCAATTATTAATACAAGAACATTAGATTATTTTTATAATAAGAAAAAATATTTTGATTTTTATTCATTATCTAATCAAGATATTGAAAAAAATATTTTACAAGGTAATCTTGATTTTGCCATAATTGATTCATCATTTGATTCATCTCAATTTAATAATGTATATTTACAAAGTTCTCATATTATTTTAGTTTGTAAAAAGGATGGTGCTTATGAAAATAAGGACCGTATTACAAGAGAAATGTTATCAAAGGCTATTATTATATTACCAGATGAAAAATCCGGTCTTGATTTAGCTTGTGAAGCTGCGTTAAAAAATAAAAATATAAGATTGAAGGATAATACTATTGTAAGATCTAATAATCCTGATTTAATGATTAAGATGGTAAAAGAATATGATGGTATTGCATTTGTCTATAGAGATTCTGTAAGAAGATATTTAAATGAAGGCGATATAAAAGAAATTGAATTAATTAATTTTACACCTACTCAAAATTTTTATCTTATTTATAGTAAAAATACATTTATAGATGATGATTTTAAGAAGATGCTTCCTAAGGATAGAATGTATTATGATGAATAATTCATTTAAAATATATTATGAAGATAATCATATTATAGTTGTATTTAAAGAAAAAGGTATTTTATCTCAGCCTGATAGCTCTAATAGACCTGATATGCTAACTATGATAAAAGATTATATCAAGGTTAAATATCAAAAGCCTGGTAATGTCTTTTTAGGTCTTGTTCATCGCTTAGATATAAATACATCTGGTATTATGGTATATGCAAAAACTTCTAAAGCGGCACAACGTTTATCAGATTCAATTTTAAAGCATGAATTTAGTAAATGTTATCATGCAACAGTAGAAGGTATATTAAATAATATTGATTATATTAAATTAGAAAATAATTTAATTAAAGATGAAAATGAAAAGAAAAGCTATATTTCAAATGAAGGTAAAAAATCAATATTATATTATAGAGCAATAAAGAATTATAAAATAAATAATATTGATGTTACAGATGTTGATATAAGGCTTGTAACAGGAAGATTCCATCAAATAAGATGTCAAATGGCAAATATCAATCATCCTTTATTTGGAGATAAAAAATATGGTTCTAAAAATGATATAGATGTATTATCATTCCCACTTGATTGTTATAAAATATCATTCCCACATCCTACAACAAAGGAAATATTGGAATTTGAAAACGAGGAATAAATGCAAATAAGCTTAAATAATTTAAATGATGCAGACTTAAAATGTATTATAGGTGCATCAAATACAAATGTTAAAATATTAGAAGATATATATAATTGTCAAATTGAAGTAAAAGGAAATAATTTATTTATTTCAAAAGATGATGATATCCTTATTAATAATATAAAAGATGTTTTTGAAATATTATGTTATATGGAAAGTTTAAATCTAGCTATTACTAAAAGAGATATTATTTATATAACTGAAATATTAAAGCAAAATAAAAAGGCTGATTATTTATCATTTATTAAAAGAAGAAAAGCATTTACTTTTACATATGATAATAAACCAATCTTTTTAAAAACAATAAGACAAGAATTATATTTAAAAACATTAGAAGAAAAGGATTTAACATTTTCAATTGGTTCAGCAGGCTCAGGTAAAACATTTTTAGCTGTAGCCTTAGCTGTTAAAATGCTTAAAAAAAGAAGCTGTGAAAAAATCATTTTATCTCGTCCTGCAGTAGAGGCAGGTGAATCACTTGGATATTTACCTGGTGATTTAAAGGAAAAGGTAGATCCTTATTTAAGACCATTATATGATGCGTTATATGAAATGCTTGGCCAAAAGGAAACTGAAAATCTAATAAATAAGGGTGTAATTGAAATTGCACCACTTGCCTACATGAGAGGAAGAACATTGGATAATGCATTTGTAATATTAGATGAAGCACAAAATGCATCATTAAATCAATTGAAGATGTTTTTAACAAGATTAGGCTTCAATTCTAAGATGGTTGTTACTGGTGATATATCACAAGTTGACCTTAAAAATAAAAATGATTCCGGTTTAAAAAAATCAATTGATTTATTAAAAAATATCAAAGGTGTAGGAATTATTGAGTTTGAAAAGGAAGATGTCATAAGACACCCATTAGTTCAAAAAATTATTGAACAATTCGAAAAAAATTAAAAAATTTTTAAAAAAGTGCCGTTTTTTGCGTAAAAAACGCACTTTTTTTATTAAAACATATTGCAAATAATTCAAAATAATAATAAAATAAAGTATCTTTGATGATAAGGGGTGATTTAATTTGGGTCAAAAAACTAATTATTTCAAATCGTATTTTAAGGGTTATGGAATTTTTTCAACTCTTTTAGTTGCGATTATTTACGGTGTTTTAGGCTATTTCGTTTACAAATCAACTAATGTATTAGGTCCTAATGTTACTGATATCGTTTATGGTGCATTAATGGCTTCATTAATTGGATTTGCAGTTATCGGCCTAACAAGCATTAAGAGTGAGAAGATTGGATTACTCGATTTCTTAAGAGTTTCTGGTTTAATCTCATCAATTGTTGTACTAGTAATGGTATTACTTGCTAAAGAAACAAGCTCAAAGACAATGATCGTATACATTGTTTTAGCAGTTGTATTCTTAGCTGAAATTATTGTTAGATTTATTTATTCTAACGATGCTGAACCAGTTAGTTCAAAGAATTATTATGGTTCACTTGCTGGAAAATATAATCCAATTATCATTTTAGTACTTGGTGTAGCAGCAGCAGTAGGCTTATATTTCGTAGCTAAAGAAGGCTTATGGGATTTGGGTGCAACAGTAATAAACAATAAATATTTATTATTAGGTGGCGCTTTATTATTAGGAATTGTTGCTTTAATTTCAGCACTTGATAGAAATGCTGAAACAACATTATTCGATTTCGGATGTGCTGTATTCTTCGTTGGAGCATTATATTTCTTATTCATTGGCGCAGGCGTTGTATCTGTTCCAGTATTAAAATTAGTATTATTATTCTTCGGTTTATTCGGAGGAATCTTACTAGTAAGAGGCTTTACTTATAATAAGGATAAAGCATATCCTAACTCTTCACATAAGGTTAGAACATATTTCTTACAAACTTATAACACATTCTCAATTCCATGCGCAGTATTAGTTGCATTAGCAGTTATATTTGCATTTGCAGTTCCAGCTGCTAAACTTGTTCCAGGTAATTCAATTGCAGCATTATTTGGTTCAGTAAAAGATTCAACAATTACTATTTTATCAGTAGTAGCAATTGTAATTTCTGTAATCTTAATCGTATTAACATTAGTATTAAGAAAATTCAAATCTACTAAGATTGAAAAAGTTGATTTCGTATTAGTTGCTATGTTATTAGCTGGTACATTCGCAGTTCCATATGTATTAGTAACTGTAATTGGTGATAATTTCAGCGTTTTAACTGATAACATTGTATTATTAATTGCATTCATTGCATTAGCATTAATGTTCGTATATGGTGCAATTTTACAAATCGTTCGTTTAAGAAGCTACGATCCACTTCTAGCAGTTGTTGCTCAAGCTGAACAACAAAAGCAAGCTGAACAAGCTAAGGAAGAAGAAAATACATTTGTTGAAGAAGAAAAGGCTGAAGAACCTAAGCAAGAAGAGGAAGAAAAAGATCCATTTGCTTTAAGTGAAGAAGACGAAAAGATTTACGAAGAAGTATATGGTAAAGACGAAACTGAAGAAGAACCTCAAGAAGAAGTTGTTGAGGAAGAAGTAGTTGAAGAAGAGCCTCAAGAAGAAGAAATCGTTGAGGAAGAAGTTGTTGAGGAAGAACCTCAAGAAGAAGTTCAAGAAGAACAACCAGAAGAAGTAGTTGAACAAGCATCTGAAGAAACTGAAGCTGAAGCTGATGATGAAGAGGCTGATGATGAAGAAGAAGACGAAGATGATGACGACGATGAAGAAGCTGAAGAAGAGGTTGAAGAAAAACCTGAACATGTAAAGACTAAGGAAGAACAAATCATTACTCAAGACTTCCAAATCGTTGACCAAAATACTGGTGAAGTTAAGAAGATTAAGAGAAGATTCATCTCTAAGATGATGTATGCTCCTTATGAAACTAAGGAATATTATAACGAAATTAAGAATACATTATTATCTTATCGTTGTAAGCCAAGACAATCTTCTAGATATGAAACATATCGTTATAAAGGATTAATTGCTAAGGTTACTCTTGGTGGTAAAGCAATTAAAGTATATTTAGCATTAGATCCAACATTTGTTGAAGAAAATCCTAAATATCATTTAAAGGATATGTCAGCTAAGAAGCAATATAAAGACGTTCCAGTAATGATTAGAGTTAAATCTGATCGTGCATTAAAGTATTTCAAGGAAATCGTTGAAATCTTAATGACTAATAGAGGTGTTAAACCTAAGAAGAATTTCGAAGCTCAAAATTATATGGGCGACTTAATCCCTAACGGTGAAGCTATTATGGCTACATTAGGTATGAGCAATGACTATTTAGTTGATTCAATCAACGTAAAGAGCATTCCTGAAGATATGCCTGATGATTTAGCAAATTACTTACCAATGATTCCAGGTGAACCATTAGATGAACCTGAAAAAGTTGCAGCAATTTACTTAGATACATTAAATAACCACTTCGTAGATGGTGCTGAAATCACATTAGATGTATTAAAATCTTTAAATATCTTAAAGACTGGTAATACATTAAAGATTAAAGCTCGTGGTACATTAGATAAGAAATTAAGAATTTATGCTGAATATTTCGATGCTGATGCATTAAAGATGATTTTATGTACTTCTGGTACAGCAATTAAGATTGTTCGTGATCAAGCATCTATCGACCAAATTGTTGATGAAATTCCTGAAGAAGAACAAGGAACTTATAATGATGCTCCAGTTGAAAGACAAGCTCAACCTGAAGAAGCTTCTGATGATGTAGTTGAAGAAGCTCCAGTTCAAGATGAAGCTGTTGAAGATGTAGCAAATGAAGAAGCTCCAGCTGAAGAAGTTCAAGAAGAACAACCTGAAGAAGTAGTTGAAGAAGCTCAAGAAGATGCTGCTCCTGAGACTGATGAAAATGGTGATGTTGTTGTATATCAAGATGATGATGGAAATTATGTTGATTCAAACGGCAATCCATTTACAGAAGAACAATTAAGAGAATTTGGCTTAATTGAAGATGACTCAAATGAATAATATATAAAAAATTGATGGATATAGAAATATATCCATCTTTTTTCTTTATTAAAATAAAGAATTTTGTAAATAGTAATAGATTAAAATTATATAAATTTCAATTTAAAAAATGTATTATTTTTTTTATAAAAGTATTATAATTAAAATGATTTTTTATTGAGAAGAATAAAGATAATGAATAGAAGCGTAAAGTTTGATTTTAATCAGTTTCCTGAATTAGAAAAAATATATGATAAGTACTATAATCTATACTTAAAAGCACTTAAATATAGTATGAAAGATGGAACTAAAAATGGTGAAAAAATGGAAAAGGCGATAGAAGAAACAAGGCAATATGGATATTCCGTTTTAGCACCTATCATATATAATATTTTTAGTAAAATTAAGCCACAATTATATAGAAGAATTAAAGGACCAGGATACTATAATTGGGATGATGTTTTTGGAAAACCATTTGATGAATTAGATGATTCACAAAAAAAAGTTTTGATACATCTATTAAGTGGTGATTTTGTTTACCTACTTCCTGGAAAATATTATATATCTTGATTAAAAAGTATGATTCAATAATTTTGAATCATACTTTTTTTTTACGCAAAATTAAATATAGGTTTTATAGTAAAAAAAAGATGGTCAATTAAGACCATCGATTAAATATATTTATTATTTAGATTTTGCAACACCAGTTTTAATTGCTTCTTCAGCAACTGCTTTAGCAACTGCAGGGACAACTCTTTTATCAAATGCTTCAGGAACAATATGATCTTTTGATAATTCATCATCTGAAATTACATATGCAATAGCTTTAGCAGCTGCTAGCTTCATTTCTTCATTAATTTTAGTTGCTCTTACATCTAAAGCGCCTCTAAAGATACCAGGGAATGCTAATACATTATTAATTTGATTTGGATAATCAGATCTTCCTGAACCTGCAATATAAGCACCAGCTTCAATTGCATCAGGATAACTAATTTCAGGTACTGGATTTGCCATTGCAAATACAATTGGATTTTCAGCCATTGATTTAACCATTTCTTTAGTAACAAGATTTGGTGCTGATACTCCAACAAATGCATTTGCACCCTTCATAATAGATGCTAAAGTATTATCATGATTTTCTGGTGTATCATAAATACCATCATCAATTAATTCCTTAATTAAGAAATTATATGAATCATATTTCTTTTTATCAATAACACCTGTAATATCATAAGCATAAATCTTTCCTACGCCTACTTTTTTAAGCATTCTAGCTACAGAAGAACCAGCTGCACCAGTTCCAGACATTACAACTGTCATTGTAGATAATTTTTTCTTTGTAAATCTTTCAATATTAATAAATGCAGAAGATACAATAATTGCTGTACCATGTTGATCATCATGGAATACAGGAATATCCATCTCTTCCTTTAATCTTCTTTCAATTGTTACACATCTTGGAGCTGAAATATCTTCAAGGTTTATTGCACCAAGTGTAGGCTCTAAATATTTACAAGTTTTAATAATTTCTTCAACATCTTGTGTTTTAAGACATAAAGGAAATGAATCTACACCACCTAATTCTTTTAATAATATAGATTTACCTTCCATTACTGGAATAGCAGCATAAGGTCCAATATTACCTAATCCTAATACAGCAGAACCATCAGTTATAACTGCAACCATATTAGATTTAGATGTATATCTATAAACATCTTCCTTATTTGCTTCAATTTCTTTACATGCATATGCAACACCTGGAGTGTATGCTAATGCTAAATCCTGTAAATTTTTAATTTTTACTTTACTATTAATTTCAAGCTTACCATGTTTTTCTTCATGTAGCTTTAATGAATCTTCTTTAATACCCATAATTAATTCCTTTCAAATATATCATTACCATAATAATCAATGGCACAAATCATTTTAAAATTTTTAACCTTTAACATCTTAACTGATTCAGGTCCTAAATCAAAAAATGCAATTTCTTTAGCCTCTACAACAGATTTTGCAAGTAAAGCTCCACATCCACCTGTAGTAATAAAATATAATATATGATTATCTTTATAATATTGACTACATTCTTTACTTCTTGGTCCTTTACCAATTGTTGCAGTAACATTTAATTTAGTCATTAATGGAGCAAATTTATCCATTCTAGAAGAAGTAGTAGGTCCAATTGAACCAATTACTTGCCCAGGCTTTGTTGGAGTTGGACCTGCATAATAAATAAATGAATCATTATAATCAACTGGTAATTTTTTTCCTTCATTTACCATTTGTTCAACTCTCATATGAGCTGCATCTCTTGATGTTAAAATAACACCTTCAAATTCAACTGTATCACCAGCATGTAAATCTTTTAATTTATCTTTATCTATAGGATATCTAATTATCATAATTCTACACTCCTATGTCTAGATGCATGGCATTGAATATTAATTGCAACAGGTAATGATGCAATATGACATGCATATAAATTAACCTTTACTGCTAAGCATGTAGTTTTACCACCAAGACCCATAGGGCCAACATTAAGCTCATTTATTTCTTTTAATAATTCATCTTCAAGTTTTTTAGCATCATTATCAGAAGATGTATCATCTAAATCTCTTGTTAAAGCCTCTTTAGCAAGTAGTGCACATTTCTCAAGGTCACCACCGATACCAAGACCTACAATAATAGGAGGACAGCATCTACCACCTGCTTCTAAAATTGTATCCTTAACAAATTTTTTTATACCATTTATACCATCTGCAGGAACAAGCATCTTAACCTTACTCATATTTTCAGATCCTGCACCCTTAGGGCATAATGTAATTTTTAATTTATCACCCATATTATATTTAACATGAACTATTGCAGGTGTATTATCTTTTGTATTAACTCTATTTAAAGGAGATTTACAAACACTTTTTCTTAAATATCCTTCTGTATATCCTTGTCTTACACCTTCATTAATAGCTTCATACAAATCACCATTTAAATGAACATCATTTCCGATTTCAACAAATGCGACCATAATACCTGTATCCTGGCATAATGGAACATTTTCTTTTATGGCAATTTCATCATTTTCAATTATTTGTGATAATATTTCTTTAGCTAAGCCTTTTTCATTATCCTTAGCCTTTTTAATTCTTTCTAATGCATCATTAGATACGAATGTTGCACATTCAATACATAATTTTTTTACATTTTCAATTATTTGGGTTACATCAATTTCTTTCATAAAATCCATCCTAATTAAAATTACTTAATAATTATACAATTATAATTATTCTATTTAAAGAAAAAATATACAAAAAATAGTTTAAAAGAAATAATTTTTAT
>JAILBI010000237.1 GCA_024681175.1 Acholeplasmatales bacterium | reverse complement strand
GTATCTTTTATATAATAATATGATACTCCTGCTAACACATATCCATATATTGCACCTTTTGAATCATATATATAATCTCTTCTTACACCATTTTCTATTTCTGTTATTAATTTATGATTATCATAATAATATAATGTTGTTTTAGTTACATTGTTTTCTAAAACTTCTTTTTTATATCTTATACCTTCATCATCATAATAATTTGTTATTGTCTTTCCTGATATAGTAATAGTTTTTAATCTTCTTCCTTCATATGTAAATGACATATTTCCAAATGATGTAGGGTAATATGGATTGTTAGAATAATAATTAATTGTTTGACCACCAACACTATTTAATCTATCCTTATAGGTTGAATCATATACAAATGTTAAACTTCCAGCAGTTAATATATTACCATTTCCATCATATGTATATGATGTATTATTATCACTTGCTAGATAGCCTCTTTCATCATATGTATATACATGATTTCCATATGTTGAATCAGTTATTGAACTTATATAATTTCTTCCATCATAACTATAATTCCTAAAGTTACCTGATAAGTATTCAGATACTATTCTAGTTTTATCATAAGTATATGTATTTATCAATGCCTCATATCCATCATAATTTATTATTTCTTTTCTAACTCTTCCAAACGAATCATAATATTCTGATTTGGATACGCCATAATTAGAATTTGTTATAGTATTAAAATCACTTTGGCTAATGTATGTGTTTGTTACTAAAACATCCATTATCTGGCCAAAAAATATTTTACTTATATTAGCATTTTGATAGGATGAACCTATTACTAGATCTAAATTTGTATTAAATGAATTTATATTTCTAGAATAATTTTCTTCTAAATTATCATAATAAACATCTAAATACATTGTTGTACCATTATATAAATAGCTTAATCCAACCTTATGCCATATATTATTTGTTACTGTTATATTAGTAGAATATATTGCTCCTAAAAAAGCTACATATAACTCATTTCCGTTGATATATAAGCCTATTATCGTATCTTGATTATTAATCTCAACAATTTCTTCTGATGTATATCCATCATATGTTTTAAAATTTAAAATAATACTGCCTGAATTTCCCAAATTATAATCATAAACCAAAAGTGAATTTGGACTATATGCATAGGTTCCTTTTAGTTTATCAAATGTAAAACATTCTTCTATATATTCATTATCTAGTTTTTTCGAATCATAATATTTAGGTCTTTTACCATTAAAGCTTTCAAAAAAACCTCTTAATGGTATTTTATCCAATATATTGTAATTAATATTTTCTAGATAATATGTTGAATTGGAATATTCTATAGAATTATAGTCAACTTTATTATTTATTAATTTTTCGTATGATACTTTATAATAATCTTTTATAAATTCTTCTGAAACATTTGAGCCATCAGACATAATTATGCCTGTTATGTATCCTATAAATTTATTTGAAAAACTATTTATATCTTTTTTATATCCTATAAAATATTTAATATTACTAAAAGAAGTTATTTCATAATCACTATGTGATGCATAAAATGTTTTTTTATAACGTCCTACATAAAGCTCATGACAATATAAATCATAGCTTTCTTCTTCATCTTCATAATAATCTTCATAATAATTATATGCTATAAAATACCATTTATTTGTCTCTAATGTTTGATTTGATTCTAACATTGAATGTTCTGTTCCTTGAATAGATATTGTTAGTTTTATTTTATTATTTTCAAATTTTGCATATATCGCTTTATTACCAGAACCTTCTTTTCTTATACTAAATATATAATTTGAATTATTCTGAGAAGCCTTTATCCACATTCCTATTGTTATTCTATTTCCTTGTGGACTATTCTTGTGACAATTATAGCTTATTAATTGAGAAGCAGTTATCATATTTATTGCATTTATTTCTCCAACTTTACTCAATATATCTAGTTCTGAATAGCTATTTTCAACAACTGGTATAACAGTATCATTTTCTTTTACTGCCGCATAATAGTAGTATGAATTATTTCTCAATATTGGATTATTATATGATGCAATAAACATATTTGAATTTCTTTTAACATAGTTTTCTAATATACTAGGATTAGAACCTAAATTTGTACTTTTTGAACTAAAACTTTCAGCAAATGTACCATTCATTTTTCTTACTCTAAGCTTTAATTCATCGTATAAATATCCATAGTCAATATTTAATTGATTAGTTAAATTATTATTGGGTATCTGAATTTTTTGATTCTTAATTCTATTTTCAAAATCATATTCATATAGTTTTTCTATATTTGTATTAGATATACCAATTAGTTTTAATTCAGCATCATATGTATATGAATATGTTATTTGATTATTAATTGTAAT
>JAILBI010000213.1 GCA_024681175.1 Acholeplasmatales bacterium | reverse complement strand
CAATCTGGTAAGGGTGGTATTTGTTATATCCTTGAAACAAACTTTGGTTTAGATATTCCTCAAAAGATGAGAGAAACTGTTGGTTACTTAGTTAAGGACGTATCTGATAAAGAACATAAGGAATTAACTCCTAATGATGTTCAATCAATCTTCTTAGAAAACTTTGTTAACTTAACTACTCCTCTTAAGATGGAAGAATATCATTTCATTAGAGAAGGTCAAACATTTAAAGTAATGATTTCTACTACTTTCAGTGGCACAAATCATAATGATTTAGCTGAAGGTTCAGGTAGACTTGATTCAGTATCTAACGCAATTAAAAAAGCATATAATTTAGATTATGCATTAACAAATTATACAGAACACTCACTTGATTCAACTTCTCGTGCTGAGGCAGCTGCTTATGTATCTGTTAAATTTGGTGATAAAGAATATTGGGGTACTGGTATTCATGAAGATATTATTTGTGCATCTATTTATGCACTTGTTTCTGCAATAAATAATTATTTCAATCATAAAGATGAACAATAATAATTAACCTAATCGAAAGATTAGGTTTTTCTTTTGTCATTTTTATAAAATAAAAAATCCTATATGAATAACCATATAGGATTTAATATCAATTATTAAATATTACTTTAACATCATATCATCAACAGGTTTACCTGGAGCGATAAATGGTAATACTTTTTCATCTGTATCAACGATTGCATTAATTAATGCAGGACGTCTATTTTTAATTACTGAATCAATAGCTTTTTTATATTCTTCTCTTGTTGATGCATAATAATAATCAACACCAACTGCCTTAGCTAATGCTTCATAATCTAGTACTGTATCAAGTATTGTTTGAGAATAACGTTTTTCATAGAAAGCTGTTTGCCATTGTCTTACCATACCAAGTACACCATTGTTTGCAACTACAACACAAACTGGTAAATTATATTTAGAAATAGTTAATAATTCATTGAAGTTCATTCTAAATGAACCATCACCTGAAATATTAAATACCATTGCTTTTGGATTACCAACTTGTGTACCGATAGATGCACCCATACCAAAGCCCATAGTACCTAAACCACCACTTGAGATGAATCTGTTTGGCTTTCTGTACTTGAAGTATTGTGCAGCCCACATTTGATGTTGACCTACTTCTGTACAGATAAAACAATCACCTTTTGTAGCTTCATCAATTGCTTCCATAAAATATCTTGGTTTTAAAGATGAAGATACTTGGTTTTCTGAAAACATATTTTTCCAAGAATCAACAAGTGCTAACCAGTTAGCATTGTTTTGTGGCTCTAAATATTTATTAATTCTTTCAAAGAATTCTTTTAAATCCATTACAACTGGATAATCTGCATGGATATTCTTATCAATTTCAGCTTGATCGATATCAACATGAACAATCTTAGCATTTTGAGCAAAATGCTTTTTATTTGTTAATACTCTATCTGAAAATCTAACACCAAGTGCAAGTAATAAATCACATTCACAAATTGATTTATTAGATGCGATAGTACCGTGCATACCAATTAAACCAGTTGATAGTTTATTTGATTGATCAAATGCACCAATACCCATTAAAGATGTAGATGTTGGAATATTCATCTTGTTTGCAAATTCATTTAATTCTTTACTAGAATTACTTCTTACAATACCACCACCAGCATAAATGAATGGCTTTTTAGCATTGTTAATTAAATTTGCAATTTCTTTAATTCTATCTTCTGAGATAGGATCAATTGGCTTAACCTTATCCTTTTTATTAATATCAATTTTAATTGGCTCAAAATCATAATAATTATTTAAAGCTGTAACATCTTTTAAAATATCAATTAATACTGGACCAGGTCTTCCACTTCTTGCGATACGGAAAGCTTCTCTAAATGTAGAAGCTAAATCTTTTATATCTTTAACGATATAATTATGCTTAGTAATAGGCATAGTTATACCTGCGATATCAACTTCTTGGAATGAATCTTTACCAAATAAATTGTTAGTTACATTACCTGTAATAGCAACCATTGGTACTGAATCCATATATGCTGTTGCAATACCAGTTACAAGATTTGTTGCACCTGGACCTGATGTTGCAAGGCATACACCAACCTTACCAGTAGATCTAGCATAACCATCAGCTGCATGTGATGCACCTTGTTCATGTGATGTTAGGATATGCTTGATTCTATCTGAGTTTTTATATAATTCGTCATAAATGTTAAGTACTGCACCACCTGGATAACCAAAAATAGTATCTACGTGTTGCTCTACTAGACATTCAACGATTATTTGTGAACCATTTAGTTTCATAATATCAAATCCTTTCTACCTATTTTAAAAATAGGTCTTTTTTTATACTAGTCTTTAAATACTGCACCTGTAGATGCACTTGTAACTAATTTAGCATAACGCTTTAGATAACCTGTTACATTTCTTTCAGGCATCTTCCAATTCTTTCTTCTTTGTTCAATTACCTTATCATCAACAAGTAATTTAATTGTACAATCGATCATGTTGATTTCAATTAAATCTCCATTTTCAACTAAACCAATTAAACCACCTTCAGCAGCTTCTGGTGAAACGTGACCGATAGATGCACCACGAGTTGCACCTGAGAATCTACCATCTGTAATAAGTGCACAATCTTTATCTAATCCCATACCAGCAATTCTTGATGTTGGTGCAAGCATTTCTCTCATACCAGGACCACCCTTAGGACCTTCGTAACGGATAACTACTACATCACCCTTTTCAATCTTGCCACCATCGATAGCAGCGATAGCTTCTTCTTCGCTGTTGTAAACTTTTGCAGGACCTGTATGCTTTAACATTTCAGGAGCAACTGCACCACGCTTAACAACGCAACCATTTAAAGCTAAATTACCCTTAAGTACTGCGATACCACCAGTTTTTGAATATGGGTTATCGATAGTTCTGATGATTTCAGGATTTTTATTGATTGCAAATTCAATATTTTCTCTTACAGTCTTACCATTAACTGTAGGTAAATCAAGATTTAATAAATTTAATTTAGATAATTCTTTCATTACGGCTCTTACGCCACCAGCTTCATTTAAATCTTCCATATAAGTATGTCCAGCAGGAGCTAAATGACATAAATTTGGAGTATGAGCTGAAATACTATTTGCTATATCTAAATCGATATGAACGCCAGCTTCATGTGCGATAGCAGGTAAGTGTAACATTGTATTTGTAGAACAACCAAGTGCCATATCACAAGTTAAAGCATTCATAAATGCTTTTTCAGTTAAGATATCACGGATTTTTACATCTCTTTTAACTAAATCCATAATAGCCATTCCAGAATATTTTGCTTGTCTAATTCTAGCAGCGTGTACTGCTGGGATAGTACCATTACCATGAAGGGCAATACCTAATACTTCACACATACAGTTCATTGAGTTAGCTGTATACATACCACTACAAGAACCACAACCTGGGCATGAAGAATTTTCCCATTCTTGTAATTCTTCTTTGTTGATCTTACCAGCATTATATTTACCAACTGCTTCAAATGTAGAAGATAAAGAAGTCTTTTGACCATTTACTCTACCTGCAAGCATAGGTCCACCACTCATTACAACTGTAGGTAAATTTAATCTACAAGCTCCCATTAACATACCTGGGACGATCTTATCACAGTTAGGAATTAATACTAAACCATCAAGTGCATGAGCAAGTGCCATACATTCTACTGAATCTGCAATTAATTCTCTTGTAACAAGTGAATATTTCATACCCTTGTGGCCCATTGCGATACCATCACAAACACCAATTGCTGGAATTTCAATTGGAGTACCACCAGCCATTAAAATACCACGCTTAACAGCTTCTGAAATCTTATCTAACCACATATGACCTGGTACTATTTCTGATTTAGCACACACGACACCGATAAATGGTCTTTCAATTTCTTCATCTGTTAAACCTAATGCTTTAAGTAAAGATCTATTAGGAACTCTTTCTATACCCTTTTTTACTACATCACTTCTCATAATAAGCGTGACCCCCTTTATAACTAAATTTTTATATTATATATTACTTCTTTAAAGCCTTAACGATTAAATCGCCCATTTCCTTAGTACCGACTTTCTTTGATTCGTCGTTCATACCAGGAGTGAAAATATCACCTGTTCTATAACCGTTATCTAATACTTCATTGATTGCTCTATCGATACAATCTGCTTCTTCAAATAAATCTAATGAATATCTGAACATTAATGGAAGTGATAAGATTGTAGCAATTGGGTTTGCTAAATTCTTACCAGCGATATCTGGAGCACTACCATGAATTGGTTCATATAAACCTAACTTAGATGCACCTAAAGATGCTGATGCTAACATACCGATTGAACCTGCAACTTGTGAAGCTTCATCAGTTAAAATATCACCGAAGATATTTGATGTAACGATAACATCAAATTGACGAGGATTTCTAACTAATTGCATAGCTGCATTATCAACATACATTTCTGTACATTCAACTTCAGGATAATCCTTTTTAACTCTTTCAAATACTGCTCTCCATAATCTTGAAGATTCAAGTACGTTTGCCTTATGAACGCAGCATAATTTTTTACCACGCTTCATAGCTGCTTCAAAACCAGTCTTTAAAATTCTTTCAATTTCAAATACTGAATACTTTTCTAAGTCTGAAGCCCAACAATCTGGCTTAGTTGTATCATATGCTGGAGAGTTTGCCTTTTCACCAAAGTACATACCACCAGTTAATTCACGTACAACTAAAATATCTAAACCATCACCAATGATTTCTGGCTTTAATGGTGATGTATGCTTTAATTGCTTAAATAATACAGCTGGACGAAGGTTAGCATATAACTTTAATGCACCTCTAATACCTAAAAGCCCCTTTTCTGGTCTGTCGCCATTAGGTAAATGATCCCACTTAGGACCACCAACTGCACCTAATAATACAGCATCACTTTTTAGTGCTGCATCAATTGTATCTTGAGGAAGTGAAGTACCGTCCATATCGATTGCGATACCACCCATTCTCTTTTCAATTATATTGAATTTGTGACCATATAATTCACCAATTCTATTTAAAACCTTAACTGCTTCATTAACGATATCTGGACCGATACCATCGCCAGGTAAAGTTACAATATTAAAATTACTCATTATTTTAATTCTCCTTTAATCTTATTAATTAAACCACCCTTTGCAATGATGTTTTGCATAAATGGTGGGAATGGTGCTGCTTGGAATTTATTTCCAGTTGATTCATTTACAATTACACCTGTATTGAAATCAACAGATACAATATCACCATCTTTAATATCATCTACTGCTTCAGGACATTCAAGAATAGGAAGACCAATGTTTATTGAGTTTCTATAGAAAATTCTTGCAAAAGTCTTAGCGATTACACAAGATACACCACAAGTTTTAATTGCAAGTGGAGCATGTTCTCTTGAAGAACCACAACCAAAATTCTTATCAGCAACTAAAATATCACCAACTTGAACTCTTTGTGCAAATGGCTTTTTACCTGCATTGATATCTTGTTTTGAATCTTCCATGCAGTGAGAAGCTAATTCTTTTGGATCTGATGTATTTAAATATCTAGCTGGAATGATAACATCAGTATCAATATCACTACCATACTTTAAAACTGTACCCTTTGCGTTCATCTTACTTTTCCTCCATATAATCTCTTGGGTCTGCAATATAACCTGCAATTGCACTTGCTGCAGCTGTAGCTGGTGAAGCTAAATATACTTCACTATCAACATGTCCCATACGACCAACAAAGTTTCTGTTAGTTGTAGATACACATCTTTCACCTGCGGCTAAAATACCCATATGTCCACCTAAACATGGACCACATGTTGGAGTTGATACAGCACAACCTGCTTCAACTAAATCTTGAACGATATTTTCCATAATTGCTTGTAAATAAATCTTTTGAGTACCAGGTAAAATAATACAACGTACATTTGAATTTACCTTCTTACCCTTTAAGATATCACGAGCAACTCTTAAGTCTTCAATTCTACCATTTGTACAAGAACCGATTACTACTTGGTCAATCTTAGTTTCTTTACAAACTTTTTCATCTACTGTATGAGCATTTTCAGGTAAATGAGGGAATGCAACTGTTGGTTTAATCTTTGATAGGTCAATATCATAAACCTTATCATATTTTGCATCGCTATCTGCCTTAAATACTTTAGGTTCTTTCTTTGAATGTTCCTTACAATAAGCAAGTGTTAATTCATCTACTGCAAAAATACCATTTTTAGCACCAGCTTCAATAGCCATGTTTGCCATAGAGAATCTTGAATCCATTGATAAATATTTTAAGCCTTCACCATCGAATTCCATAGATTTATATAATGCACCATCTACACCGATCATACCGATGATGTGTAAAATTACATCCTTACCTGAAATACCAAATGCAGGCTTACCAATTAAATTGAATTTTAATGCTGATGGTACTTTAAACCAAGCCTTACCTGTTGCCATACCACAAGCCATATCTGTAGAACCTACACCTGTTGAAAATGCACCAAGTGCACCATAAGTACAAGTATGTGAGTCAGCACCGATAGTTAAATCACCTGCAACTACTAAGCCCTTTTCAGGAATAATTGCATGTTCAATACCCATTTGACCAACTTCCATATAATTTGTTAAGCCCTTTTCATGTGCAAATTCTCTGATGAATTTGCATTGTTCAGCTGACTTAATATCTTTATTAGGAGTAAAGTGGTCAGGAACAACTACTACTTTATCCTTATCAAATACTTCTTTAACACCAATCTTGTTGAATTCTTTTATTGCAACTGGTGTTGTAATATCATTACCATGAACTAAATCTAGATTAGCTTCGATTAATTGTCCAGCTTCTACCTTATCTAACCCTGCATGATAAGCTAGAACCTTTTGACTCATTGTCATACCCATATTATAATTTCTCCTTTAATAATTTATATTCTATTGAATCAATCAAGGCTTTAAATGATGCCTCAATTATATCTCGTGAAACACCTACAGTTGACCAAGTGTATTCGCCATCTGTAGATTCGATAATAACTCTTGTCATAGCTGCAGTAGCTGATTCTTTACCATCTAAAATACGAACCTTATAATCTGATAAGGTAACTCTATTTAGAATTGGATAGAATTTACCGATAGCCTTACGCAATGCTTCGTTTAAAGCATCGACAGGACCATCTCCTGAACCTGCAGTTATTTCTATGCTGTCTCCAACTTTGACCTTGATTATTGCTGAAGCTGAATATTCTTCTTTAAATGATGGACCTTCACCAATAGTTTTAAAATCAACAATCTCAAAATAAGATTTAAAGTTTCCTAAAACCTTATGTACGATTAATTCAAATGAAGCATCAGCACCTTCAAATTGATATCCACCATATTCTAACTGTTTAATAGTATCTACTATCTTAGAAATATGTGGATCACTTTTTTCAATTTCAGGATACAATTTATGAATCTTAGCAATCACAGTAGATTTTCCTGCAACCTCACTTACTAAGAATCTTCTTTCATTACCAACTGATTCTGGAGAGACGTGTTCAAAAGATTTTGAACTCTTTATAACACCATCAATATGCATACCTGCCTTGTGGGCAAATGCACTTCCACCAACATATGGTAATCTTTTTGATAATTTGAAATTTGATATTTCTGCAACTAATCTTGAAGTAGCACAAAGCTTTTGCATATTGCCTTTTGGTAACACATTAATACCCTTTTTTAATTCTAAGTTAGGGATAATAGCTGAAAGATTTGCATTACCACATCTTTCACCATAACCAAGTAGTGTACCTTGTACCTGTGTTGCACCATTTTCTACTGCAATTACAGATAAAGCCACAGCCATATCACAATCGTTATGAGCGTGGATACCAAATGGAATATTAACATTTTCTTTGACATCAGAAATGATATTTACCATTTCATCAGGGAATGTACCACCATTTGTATCACATAAAATTACGCATTCAGCTCCTGCGCCTTCTGCACACTTTAATGTTTCTATTGCATAATCTCTATTATACTTATAGCCATCAAAGAAATGCTCGCAGTCAAAGAATACTTTTTTACCTTTTGATTTTAAATACTTAATACTATCAGCAATCATAAAAAGATTTTCTTCTAAA
>JAILBI010000123.1 GCA_024681175.1 Acholeplasmatales bacterium | reverse complement strand
TGGTGGCAAAACAGGAATTGATTTTGCAGGAAGAAAAAATATTTTAGGTGCATTTAAACAGCCTTTAGCTGTATTAATTGATCCTAAAACATTTGAAACCTTAGATAAAAGAGAATTCAACAATGGTATGGGTGAATTAATTAAGCATGGTGCAATAGGCAATAAAAAATTATTAGAATTATTAAAGAATCATCCTGATATTGATGAAAATATTATTTATGAATCTTTATCTGTTAAAAAAGAAGTTGTTGAAAAGGATGAATTTGACCTTGGTGATAGAATGAAATTGAATTTTGGTCACACATTTGGTCATGCAATAGAATTAAAATATGGCTATAAGCATGGTGAAGCTGTCGCAATCGGCATGCTTATGGCATTAAAGATGGGTATTGATCTTAAAATAACTAATCCAAATTGTTACCAAACAATTTATGATATATTAAAATTATATGATCTTCCTTTAGATGAATATGATTATCATGATTATTTAAAAGATATTTTATATGATAAGAAAAATATCGCTGGAACTGTTAATTTTATATTCTTAACAGAAATAGGTAGCTGTGTAATTTATAAAATAAGTGAAAGCGAGGTCTTAAAATTATATGAAAGTAATCATAACGCCAAATAAATTAAGTGGAAAAGTAAAAGTTCCACCTTCAAAAAGCTTACTTCATAGAGCAATAATGGCTTCATCACTTGCCCAAGGTAAAAGTGTTATTACAAATGTATCTTATTCAAAGGATATTGAAGCTACAATTAAGGCTATGGCTTCATTTGGAGCTAAAATAAATACATTTGAAGATAGAATTGAAATAGAAGGATGCTATCCTAAAAGAATTAACGATGTAATTGATGCAAATGAATCAGGATCTACATTAAGATTTATTATCCCACTTGCCCTATTAGAGGATAAGCCTGTTACATTTGTAGGTCATGGTAAATTACCAAAAAGACCATTAGATCCATATTTTGATATATTTAGAAGAGCGGGAATTAAATATGAAAAGGGTGAAGATAACTTACCTTTAAAAATTGAAGGTAAATTAAAAGCTTCAATGTATTTAATTCAAGGTGATGTATCTTCACAATTTATTACTGGCTTGTTATTTACATTACCTTTATTAGAAGGTAAATCTGAATTATATATAACAACTGAAATGGAATCAACAAGCTATGTTGATTTAACATTAGATATATTAAAAAAATATGGTATTGAAGTAGAAAATAATCATTATCATAATTTTGATGTTATAGGTAAGCAATCCTATAAAGCTCATGATTATGAGGTTGAAGGAGATTATTCTCAAGCCGCATTTTTCTTAGTTGCAAATATGCTTGGTGCCGATATTAAGGTTGATGGCTTAAAGAAAGATTCTAAGCAAGGTGATAAAAAAATATTAGAAGATATTCAGGCCTTTAATGGTGAAATTATTTATGATAATAACCTTGTTAGCTGTAAAACAGATCAAATATATGCAAATCAAATAAGCTTTTCAAATTCACCTGATTTAGGACCAATATTATCAGTTTTAGCTGCCTTAGCTAAGGGTAGAACTGAATTTATACATGCCGAAAGATTACGTTTAAAGGAATGTGATAGAATAAGCTGTGTTGTTGAAGAATTAACGAAGCTTGGTGCAAATGTCACAGAAACTGATGATGGTATGATTTTTGAAGGTGTAAATAGCTTTAAGGGTGGAGTTGTAGATTCTCATAATGATCATCGTCTTGCTATGGCATTTGCTATGGCATCACTAAAATGTGAGGGAGAAATAACTATATTAAATGCTGAATGTGTAGCTAAATCATATCCAGATTTCTTTAAAGTATTTGAAAGTTTAGGAGGCAAAGTAAGATATGAAGACTAAAATTGATGAAGCAAGAGAAATAATTGATGTTGTTGATAAAGAAATGATGAAATTATTTATCAAAAGAATGAGTGCTTGTAGAATGGTTGCTGAATATAAAATTGAAACAGGAAAGCCAGTTTTAGATTCTGATAGAGAAGCTTCAATGAAAGAAAAAAATATAGAATTATTATCTAGTAAGACTTTAGAAAAATATTATCTTACATTCCTTGAAGGATGCCTTAAGGCTTCAAGAGATTATCAAGAGGATTTAGTTTTAAAATCAAAGGAAAATAAATAATGTTAAAATTTGCACTATTAGGAGAAAAGCTAGGTCATAGCTATTCACCTATTATTCACAATGAAATATTTAAAGATTTAGGTATTAATGCTACATATGAAAAGCTTGAATGTAGTATAGATGAATTAAAAGATATCATCAATAGCCTAAAGGATGGTAAATATAATGGATTTAATGTTACTATTCCTTATAAAAAAGAAGTAATGAAATATCTAGATGAAATAGATGATAGAGCAAAAGCTATTGGGGCAGTAAATACAATAGCTTATAAGAATGGTAAAATAATTGGTTATAATACTGATTATTATGGATTTTATAATTCATTAGATTATTTTAATATCAATGTATTAAATAAAAAATGCTTTATTTTAGGTACAGGTGGTGCATCCTTAGCTTTATATAAAGCATTAATAGATAAGGGTGCTGATACAAAATTTGTATCAAGAAATAAAAAAGATATAAATGTAGTATCATATGAAGATTTAAAAAAATTAAATCACATTGATTTAATTGTTAATGCAACACCTATTGGTATGTATCCTAATATTGATAATATGCCAGTAGAAGATGAAATAATATCTAAATGTGATTATGTAATGGATATTATATTTAATCCAAATCAAACAAAGCTATTAAAACATGCAAATTCTAATATGAATGGCCTTTTTATGCTTGTAGGACAAGCAGTAAAGGCTGAAGAAATTTGGAATGATAAAAAATATAATAATGATATATTAGATTTATTAAAGCGTGTTGAATTATGTATTAATAATAAATAGATTTATTTTTATAAAAAGAAAGGAGTATAATTATGAATCATTTTGGACGTCTCTTTC
>JAILBI010000030.1 GCA_024681175.1 Acholeplasmatales bacterium | reverse complement strand
ATTAAAAAATAATAATACAGAAACTTCATTTAAATTATCTTTAGAAGAAGATGATTTAAAGAAGGCATATATTAATATTAAAGATTTATATATTAAAGATAATTTAATCTTAAATTTAAATAATTTATCTTTAATAAAAGAAAATGTTAATATCATTATGCCTAATGTAGATAATTCTTATTATGATATTTCATCCATTGATGAATTAGTATCTGCGTTACTTGTAACAGCATCAAATAAATCATATGAAATATCTGGTGAGGTTACATTAAAGGCCTCATTCTTTGATGCGTTATCAATACCATTTACTGTAAAAGTAAAGGTAAATGATGATGGTAGCTTTACCTTATATGCAAATTTAAATTATGATAAGGCACTACTTGTTGGCGCATTTATTAAAGGTAAAGAAACGTCATATTATTATAGTGATGGCTATATCATTATTGATACAATATATAAAGGTGGACTCATGAATTTTAAAACTTATCATGAATCAATTAAGGTTACTTCAGAAGAATTCTTAAGTAATTTAAAATATTATATATTTGATTTTGGTATGAGAATGGAAGATAGTATTTTAAATAGGATTGATAGTAGTGAATCAAATGATGATTTAATTGATGCAAGTAAGGTGTTAACAGGTTATTCATCATCAGGTAAGGAATATAATATTTCATTAAATATTGGTGAATTAACTGGTATATCTGGTATGGGTGATTTAAATACTACAATATCATTAAGTGAAATATTATATAATGATGAGCTTAAGGTTGATGCGGTAACATCAATATCATCATTATCATTAAATATGTTCACTTTACTTGAAATCACATTAAATGATCCAATTAAATTAAATAATATTAATGATAATTTACAATTTACTGATGTTAATATGGATGAATATATAAATTATATTAATTCATATCAATATGAAGTAGGAAAAATAATAAGTTATTAATATTAAAGACTGTAAGGGAAGAATATCTTACAGTCTTTTTATTATTGGATAAATCTTGAACCTCTCATGACTTTCTCACGTTGAGATGGTATGTATGCTTTCGTAATCCCATAATTTTATGGGATTTATTTTTTTATTTAAATATTTTTTTAATTTATTTAAAAAATATATTGAAATTATATCTGATGTTTGATATTCTTTTCTTGTTAATTTTAATAGATTAGAAGTTTGACGATGCAGCCTTATTTTTAATGGTAATATAAGCAACATTATAATCACAAAATATTTATTAATAAGGAGAATAAAATTAATGAAACAACTCGTTGAAGAAAAAGATGGTAAGCTATATTATAATGGCTACTCTTTAGTGGATCTTGCAAAAAGATTTGGTACACCACTAACTATTACTTTCTTAGATATTATCAAAGAAAGAATATTATCACTTAAGGATGCATTTGAAAAAGCAAAAATAAAAACTAATTATAAAGGTGATTTTATTTATTTAAATGCAAATAAAGCTAATTATGGTAAGGATGAAATTGAATCAGCATTTATTTTTGCTGATGGTTTAGAGACTTCATCTTTTTATGATTTAGTTTTATCTTTAAAAATGTATGAAAAATATCCTTTATTTAAAAATAAATTAATTGTTTGTAATGGCTTAAAGCAAGATAATTATTTAGATGCAGTAATAGCTGCACATAATAGTGGATATAAAATTGTTACTGTTATAGATGATATTTATGAATATGAATATTTAAAGAAAACTAAATTACCTTTAAATATTGGTCTTAGAATTCATTTATCATCATTATATGAGCCAGAAGTACCAGATGATAGATTTGGTTTAATGGATAATGAAATAGATTATATTTTAAATGATGTAAAAAATACTAATTTAATATTAAATACTATTCATTATCATCAAAGAGGATTTGATTTTGAAGAAGATAAATTCTTTAAAAATTTTGATATTGCATTTAAATATTACATTAAAGCAAAGAAATTATATGATTCAGTAATATATTTTGATTTTGGAGGTGGTACACCACTTCCAATTGATGGTGAATTTGATTATGAATCATATGCTACATCAATTTTAAAGCACATAAAGGATTTATGTGATAAAAATAATGTAGATATTCCTAATTTAATATCTGAAAATGGTAAATATTCACAAAAGGATTCTACTGTAAATATTTATAAGGTTGTAGGAACTAAAAATACAGGTGAATATCCTTGGCATATTGTAGATTCATCACTTTTAATCGCATTACCTGAAATGTATGCATTAGGTGAGCCTATGCTTATTAAGCCTATTAATAATTTAGATAAGAAAATGGTTAAAGCAAGACTTGCAGGTATTACATGTGATTGTGATGATGTATATTTTGATAAGAGTAAGGGTTATTTTGAAATACCTGATGTAGAAGATCCTGAAGATAACTACATTGGTTTACTTGGTACAGGCTCTTATCAAAATTCAATGAATGGTAAGGGTGGTGTACATCATTGTATGTTGCCAGAAGAAAAAGATGTAATTATTTATTTTAAAAATGGCGTAGAGCTTGTTAAAGTAAGAAAAGAATTACAAACTATAGAAGATATTTATAATATTTTAAATATAAAGCATTAATTAAATACTCCCTAGGTTAATAAGAGACCTAGGGAGTTTTTAATTGACATATATATATATATATAGTATAATTTCATAAGATTTTTATTGAGGTGGAGAGATGAGACAAAGA
>JAILBI010000015.1 GCA_024681175.1 Acholeplasmatales bacterium | reverse complement strand
AAGTCATTTTGATGATTTTTGTGAAATAACATATAAATTAATTAAAGGTAAAATTGAGCTTGCAGTAATTGATCAGGATGGTTCAAATTATAACGCAGGTGTATTTGAAATGAATCCTATGGAATTAATTAATATTACAGTAGAAAATGATGCAATCATTGAAGGTGATGCTCTTTCAAATGTTGCTGCAGCATATGCTAATGGTCAAATTGAAATAACTAATTATGATGATGTATATGATTATATTTCATCATCTACTAAAGTATCATTAGATAAATCAACATTAGAAGTAGAAGATATTCAAGATGAATTAAAAGCTCTTCCTACTAATCATGATGATAATATTAATAGAGTTGTAGCCTTAGAATCAGTATTTGAAGTTGTAGATACAAGAATTGCTGAAGAGTTTGTATATGAACAAGAAGGTACATATAGAATTATCTTAAGCATTATAGGTGATCATCCTGATATGGTTTTTGCGGGTTGGTTAGTTAATGATCAAAATGTAGGAGGAAATGAAGATCGATTTGAATTAGAAATTACAAAATCATGTGTAGTTAGACCATTATTTGTTGATTATGATAGCTATCATTATGTAGATTTTACAAAAGATTGTATGTATGATATGGCACCAAATAATCCATCAGTAGATATTGATGTAGAGGTTAATGGTGAAATATTAGAAAGTAGTCAAAATAATATTTATGATTATTTCTTTGATATAAAAACTGATTTAAATAACGATACTACAAATGAAAAATATAATGCATTTGTTGGATATTTCTTAAATAGTGATAATTCAGAAGAATTATTATCAACTAATCTTGATTTTGAATATAGTCCAGATGAGGATGTAACAATATCAATTAGATATTTATCTGTAATTTTAGATAATGATACTGGTAATGCAGAAATTATTAGAGTTAATGTTGGACAGGCAGCACAAAACAGCATCATTTATTCTATATCTAAAGGTGCAGATTTTAATAATTTTGATTTTAGTATTGATAGTATAACTATTTCATCAGATGCATTAACATATAAAATAACTGATGAAAATGGCAATTATATTAATAAAGAAGATATTACAATTAATGGAACTTATTATATTACATATTATTTATTAGGTGATAATAAAATAAGAAGCCAAAGATTATCTATAGAAGTAACAGAATAAAAAAATAGGAACTTTCGTTTGAAAGTTCCTTTATTATTATTATTATTGTGCTACATCCATAAATATTGATATTAGCATTGGGTCTCTATCTGTTTTTTCTCTTATATATTGTCCTAAATTTTCTTCAAGCTCTTTTTCAATAACAGAAGAATTAAATACTTTACAATTAGTTAAATAATTTTCTACATATTTTTTAGCATAATCAACAAAATCTTTTGTTAATTCTTCACTCTTTTTCATATATAAGAATCCACGTGATACTACTTGTATATCAAGTGGTACAATTTTGTTTTTAGAATCAATTGTAATAACTAACGCAAACATACCATCTCTTGATAATCTACGTCTTTCTTTCATTACAGAAGAATCAATATCTCCAATATTAGATCCATCAATATAGATGTTTCCTGCTTGAACTACACCTGCAAATCTTGCATGATCCTTATCAGAAATTGCCATTACATCGCCATTTTTTAAAATGAAGATATTTTCTTCCTTAACACCTGTTTCAATTGCTAGGTTTGCATGAACCTTTTGCATACGATATTCACCATGAATAGGGATGAAAAATGTTGGTTTTACAAGGTTAAGCATTAATTTTAATTCACCTTGAGATCCGTGTCCTGTTGTATGAAGACCTGTGATAGGTGAATTTACTATTACATTTGCACCTTTCTTTGTTAAAAGGTTGATTGTTCTATTAACTGATTCTTGGTTGCCTGGAATTGGACTTGAGGAGAAGATGATTGTATCTCCTGGCATAAGCTTAATTGAACGGTGGATGCCTTCAGCAATTCGTGATAAGGCAGCCATAGGCTCACCTTGGCTTCCTGTACATAAAATACATATTTCACTAGGCTTATATTGTTGAATTTCTTCCTCAACAATAATTGTACCTTTAGCAGCCTTAATATAACCTACCTCTTGGCCTACCTGAATTGTTTTAAGCATTGAGCGACCAAATATTACTATTTTTCTTCCAGCTGCCTCACAAGCTTCAATTATTTGTTGGACTCTAAACATGTTAGAAGCGAAAGTAGCAACAATAATTCTTTCTTTAACCTGTAAAAATAATTCTTTAATAGAACTACCGATTGCTTTTTCACTTTCTGTAAATCCTGGTCTTAGTGCATTAGTTGAATCTGAAAGCATACATAAGCAGCCCTCTTCACCAAGGTTTGCAAGCTTTTCATATTCAGCCTTTGGCCCAATTGGAGTTAAATCAAATTTAAAATCTCCTGTGTGGAATACTGTACCCATTGGAGTTTTAAAGCAAATACCAAATTCATCTGGTATTGAGTGATTTAATCTTATAAATGATACTTCAACATCTTTAAATGAAAAACGAGAAGATGCTTGGTATTCAACTAATCTTGTAAGTGATAGAAGATCTGGATATTCCTCCATTTTGTTTTCAATTAATCTTACTGTAACACCGGCTGCGAAAATCTTTGGTATTTTAATTTGTCTTAATAAAAAAGGAATACCGCCAATATGGTCTTCATGGCCATGTGTTATAAATAGACCAACAATTTTTTCTTCATTTTGTTTTAAATATGTCCAATCAGGAATGATATAATCTACGCCAACTACGCTATCATCAGGGAAAAGGATTCCTGCATCAACAATAAAAAGCTGATTCAAATAATCGATAACATAACAATTCTTACCGACCTCACCAAGTCCACCGAGCGCAAAGATACCTATCTCCTCACGACGTTTAACTTTGTCCATGTTGCCTCCTATAAGGTTTAAAATAGAAAAATAAATCTACTATTAATATTATAGTCCAAAAAGTCAAAAAAGCCAAATTAAATATAATTAAAACGATTTCACAGTATTTTTACCTTTTTCATATTTATAATAAATATGGAAATGAATTATTATATATGTTATAATTCGTGTGTTTGAGAGGTCTTTTTTATGAAAGCAAGCAAAATGTTAATTTCAACTTTAAAAGAAGCACCAAGTGAAGCTAAAATACCTTCACATGTATTACTTTTAAGAGCTGGTTTAATTAAAAATGAGGTAGCAGGTATTTATAACTTCCTACCAATGGGATATAGAGTCTTAAGAAAAATTGAAAATATTATTAGAGAAGAAATGGATGATGCAGGCGCACTTGAAATTCATTGTTCCGCATTACAACCTAAAGAATTATGGGTTGAAAGTGGTAGATGGATGAAATATGGCCCTGAATTAATGAGATTAAAGGATAGACATGATAGAGAATTTTGTTTAGGTCCTACTCATGAGGAAGTATTTACTTCAATGGCAAGAGAATTAATTAAATCATCTAAAAATCTTCCTTTAAATATTTATCAAATTCAAACTAAATATCGTGATGAATTAAGACCAAGATTTGGTCTTATGAGATCAAGAGAATTTATTATGAAGGATGCATATTCATTTGATAAGGATGAAGCTGGTCTTGAAGCATCTTATCAAAATATGTATGATGCATATTCTAAAATATTTACAAGACTTGGAATGAATTACCAGGTAGTATTAGCTGATACAGGTAATATTGGTGGTAATGGTTCTCATCAATTTATGGCATTATCAACATATGGTGAAAGTGAAATAGCTTATTGTGATAGCTGTAACTATGCAGCTGATACAGAAAAAGCAACTTCATTTGTTGAAGGTTATAAAGGAAATGAGGAGGGTGCGGTTGAAAAAATTCATACACCTTCACATTCGACAATTGAAGAATTAGAAAAATTCTTAAATGATGATGCAAAGAATATGTCTAAAACAATGGTATATCATGATTTCATGAATGAAAAATATGTTATAGCCATGGTTAGAGCTGATAAAGAAGTTAATTTAATTAAATTAGTTAATGAAATTAATTCTAATGAAAATTATTTACGCTTAGCAACTGATGAAGAAATTGCATCAATTGGTTTAGTAAAAGGATTTATTGGACCAGTTGGAATTGATGATAAATTTGAAGTATTAGTTGATGAAGAATTAAGTGTAATGAATGGTTTCCTTGTTGGCGCAAATGAAAAGGATTATCATTTAAAGAATGTTAAATATGGCCGTGATTTTAAAGGCAAGGTATGTGATATTAGATTAACTAAAGATGGTGATTTATGTCCTTGCTGCAAGAAGCCTTTAAAATTTAAAGAAGGAATTGAAGTTGGCCAAATATTCAAGCTTCAAACAAAATATTCAAGTGCAATGAATTGTACATACAAAGATGAAAATGGTAAAGATATTCCTATGGTAATGGGCTGTTATGGAATTGGTGTTACAAGAGTTATGCAGGCTATAGTTGAACAATATCGTGATGATTTTGGTATCAAATGGCCTTTAAATGTAGCTCCATATCATGTAGTAATTGTTCCGATTTCTTCTAAAGATGAAGCTCAAATGAATTTAGCTAATGAGCTTCATGATATATTTGTATCTAAAGGAATTGAAACTATTTTAGATGATAGAGATGCAAAGCCAGGATTTAAATTTAAGGATTGGGAATTAATTGGTATTCCATTTATAATTACTTGCGGTAGAGATGCACAAGATGGTAATGTAGAATTTAAAGTAAGATCAACTTTAGAAAAGAATGTTATTTCTAAGGATGAAGCAATCTCTAAGGTAATTGAAGCAGTAAAAGCCATTTAAGGAGAGTATGTATGAAAATTGGACTTTTTGGATACGGTACAATAGGACGTGGTGTTTATAGTCTTGTTGCAAATCTTGAAAATAAATATGATTGGAAGGTAGTTAAGGTATTTGACCTTCCAATTAAAAAAGAAATATTAGGTGATAAGCTAGTATGTGATATCAATGATATTATTAATGATAAGGATATTGATACAGTAGTTGAAGCACTTGGTGGACATGATGTGCCTTATGAGGTAATATCTAAATCTTTAAATGCAGGTAAAAATGTTATTACATCTAATAAAGAAGTAGTATCTATGCATTTAGAGGAATTCTTAAATACAGCACATAAGAATAATTGCTCATTCTTATTTGAGGCATCAGTTGGTGGTGGTATACCTATTATTAGATCATTAATTGACAATAGAAAAATCAATGAAATTAATGATATCTATGGTATTTTAAACGGTACAACTAACTACATTTTAACTAAGATGAGTGATGAAGATTTATCATTTGAGGAAGCTTTAGCAATGGCAAAGAAAAATGGCTTTGCAGAAGCTAATCCTACAGCTGACCTTGAAGGATTAGATGGTGTAAGAAAGATTAATATTTTATCTTCACTTGCCTTCAATGGTAATATTTCAAATAATGATATTTATCATTATGGTATTACAGGTGTAAATAAAGATATCCTTGATGATATGAGAGATCATGGCTATGTATTAAAATTTGTAGCATCATCTCATAGAGAAGGAAATGAATGCACAATTAGAGTAGAGCCTACAATGGTACCTGTTGGTCATCCATTATCTGCAGTAAAAAATGAATTTAATTCAATTATGTTTACTGGCTCTACAAATGATACATTATCATTCTTTGGTAAGGGTGCAGGATCAATTCCTACAGCATCTGCAATAATTGCTGACCTTGTTGCAATAAAAGAAGGCCGTGGCTATATTGATTATAAAAATGAAAATAAATTAACAGTTAATACTAATAAGATAAATAATAATATGTATTATGTAGTTGATCAAACTAATAAACCATCTATTAAAACAGATTTAACAGATGATCAATTACAAACATATAAATTTTATGCAAGAGTATTAGATAGAATTGTTAAAAGATAAAAATAAGGTAAAATCTGGAGTTCGACTCCAGATTTTTCTTTTTTTTAAAAAAAACTCTCTCGGAAAAGTCTATTCAATTTGTACTTTGTTTATAAATTATTGAATAATTATTGTAATAATGATAAACTAAAGTAAGAAAGTATACTTTATATAATTTTATATGCAGTATAAGAAATGAGGTTTTTATGAAGTATTGTAAAAATTGTGGTACACAGCTTGATGACAATACAGCTTTTTGTCCTGAATGTGGTGCCAAGCAAGATGAAATAAATACTAATCAA
>JAILBI010000253.1 GCA_024681175.1 Acholeplasmatales bacterium | reverse complement strand
ACATATGATTTTACGGCAACAGGACAATCAGATGGTATTTATTATTTAGGTTTAAATCAACAATTATATGATTTAGATTCATGCATGAAATATTTAAAATCAAATGATTATTATGGTTATCAAAATATATATTTATATGGCCACTCTATGGGTGGATATGCAGTAGGTGCTTATGATAATCCTATAATTAAAGCGAAAGTCAGCATCAGTGGATATGATAATCATATAAAAGAATTAGTATCTTATATGTGCAAAAATAAGAATAAATTAATTAAATGTTATTATTTAATTATGTTTAAAATTATTTATTTTTTACGCAAAGGCTTTAAATCTAATGTGGTTGTTTCTAAAGTATTAAAGAATACACAAACTAAAACATTAATAATTCATGGCACAAATGATGAAATAGTTCCATTTCTTGATCAATCAATTTATTCAAAAAAGAATAAGATAAATAATGATAAGATTGAATATATAAAAATGGAAGAAAAACTACATTCAAGCCACAATACTGTCTTAGCTTCTACAGAATGTGTATTATATCAAAAAGAAATTATGGCTTTGATTAATCAAAAAATAAAAGAAGGTAAAACTTTAGATGAAGCTAAAGATATAATACTTAAAGACGCTGATGTATTTAAATTAAATAGTTCAAATAATGAATTAATTGATATAGTTGATAAATTTTTCATGTCAAATTAAAGAAAATAATAACGAAGGATAGATATAATATGTTTTATAAAATGATTGATTTATTAAAAGTTGATAAAGATAAAAGATTATTATTTTTTTCTATTATGTCAATTATTTTATGCTTAGCTTTCGCTATATTTAATGGCATATTAGGAATTGTTTATAATAGCTTATGGAATGGTTGTATATGCATTTATTATATATTTTTAATAATGATAAAAATATTAATAGTATTTGGTGGAAAAATCACATATTATGACAATAAAACTATAAGAAAAAACATTATTGTAATATTTTCGTTTATTTTATTGTTGTTTATAAATATTGCGATGATAACACCTGCAGCTTTAATGTTATTTGACAAAAGGTCATATAATTATGGTATTATAATCGGTATTATTATGGCAACGTATACGACTTATAGTATCACTATGGCTATCATCAACTTAAAAAGAACAATTAAAGTTAATAATATATTTGTTAAACAAATTAGATTAATAAATATGATAACTGCGTTAATGTCACTTTTAATTTTACAAAACACATTAATAGTTGCCAATGGTGGTTATGATAGAAGTATGACTGTATTGTCTTTTTGGACTAGTTTAGGAATAATTTTTTTAGTTTTAGTAATGATTATTATTTCATTTATAATGTATGTTAAAAATTACAATAAAAACAATTAATTATTGATATTATATATGAATTAATATATAATTAATTCGAAATTTAATTAATAATTTCGGGAATGATTGTCTCCCTTGCATTTATGCAAAACCGCAAATTTTTAGCTGATGACGTCTATGAGTTTTTTTACTCGTGGTCAAAATCAGCTTTTTTTAATTGTCAAAAGAGATTGGAGTATTGTATGAATATATTTTTATCGTTGTCTATTATTTTTGTATGTGGAATATTAGGTGGATTTATATTTGAAAAAATTAAATTACCAAAATTGATTTGGTATATATTATTAGGTATATTAATTGGGCCATCAGTTTTAGATATAGTTGATGATACATTAATATCTATTTCATCATATTTAAGACAAATTGCTTTAGTTATAATACTTACAAGATCTGGTTTGTCTTTAGATATTAACAAGCTTAAAAAAATTGGTAGACCCGCTATATTAATGTGCTTTATACCTGCAACATTTGAAATAGTTGGTATAACTATTTTTGGACCATTACTACTTGATATATCTTATGTTGAGGCGATGTTATTAGGTAGTGTTTTGGCAGCTGTATCACCTGCGATAGTCGTACCTAGAATGATTAAGCTTATGGACGAAGGCTTTGGCAGAAAAAGAAGTGTACCTGAACTTGTGATGGCTGGGGCATCTTGTGATGACATATTTGTTATTGTATTATTTTATTCATTTAAAAAATTGGTAAAATCATCTAATTTTGATGCTTGGAATATAGCTCAAATACCTATAAGTATCATAACTGGTATCTTATTAGGTATAGCAGTTGGTTTATTAGTTACACTAATAATTAAATATTTAAAGATGAATAAAATAATAAATGTAATTTTGATGTTGGGTTTATCATTTGGAATGATTGCGCTTGAAAATGCGTTAAAGTCATATTTTAGTATATCTGCCTTATTAGGTATCATTGTTATGGCTTTAGTAGTAAATATATTTAAGAAAGAAGAAGCTAAAGAAATTCAAAAATCATATAATGGACTTTGGTGTGGTTTTGAAATATTATTATTTACGCTTGTAGGTATTGCAACGGATATTAATTATGCATTTTCAAAAGATGGTGCGATCATATTAGGTTTAATATTTATAGCTTTAATATTCAGAAGTATTGGTGTTGTAATTTGCTTAATATTGACTAAATTCAATATTAAAGAAAAAATCTTTATCATCATATCTTATTTACCTAAGGCGACTGTACAGGCATCAATTGGGGCCATCGCCTTGTCTGAAGGTTTAGATTGTGGTACGTTAGTTTTAACTTCGGCTGTAGTATCAATATTAATTACTGCACCTTTAGGGGCTATATTAATGGATAGTTTATATAAAAAGTTATTAGTAAAAGAATGTTACGACAATTAAATTCTTTCATATAGGTTTAAAATGTAGTAAAATTGTTTTGTGTTATTTTAATACAATAGGATATGGAGATATTAATATGAAAAGAGGACTCATAATGGAAGGTGGAGCCATGAGAGGTATGTTTACTTGCGGCGTCATCGATGTATTAATGGAAAATAATATTGAATTTGATGGTGCTGCAGGCATATCTGCAGGTGCTGTCTTTGGCTGTAATTATAAATCTAAACAAATAGGTAGAGGTATCAGATATAATAAAAGATTTTGTAACGATAAAAGATATTGTAGTATGAAATCTTTATTTAAAACTGGAGATTTATACAATGCTGATTTTTGTTATAATGAAATACCAAATAAATTAGATATATTTGATATAGAAACATATAAAAATAATCCAATGGAATTTTATGTTGGGGCAACTGATGTAAA
>JAILBI010000245.1 GCA_024681175.1 Acholeplasmatales bacterium | reverse complement strand
AGTAACATCTAATACATTATCTCTTTTAACATTAATTAATTTATCATTATCTTTAATTCTTATTGAATTTTTAGAAGGAAGATATGTTAATATAGCTTCATTATCTTTTTTATTTTCTAATATTTCATTAATTACATCTTTAGATATTAAAGGACGTGCAGCATCATGAATTAATATATAATCACCAGAACATATTTTTAATGCATTATAAACACTATCTTGTCTTTCTTTACCACCAAAGACATATTTAATTTTATTATCAAGATAAGGCTTAATTAATATTTCATCTTCATTTCTGATAACTAAAATTATTTCATCTACTAAAGGATAAAATGTATTTAATGAATATTGAAATACCATTTTATCTTTTAATTTTAAAAAGCATTTCATTTCATTCATTTTCATTCTAGTTCCAGAACCAGCCATTAATATTATTGCAGAAGTTTTCACGCTAACACCATCATATCAAGAACTAAATCAAATTCATCCATCTCTACATCTAAATTAGCTGCATCCTTATAACAAATACCTATTTTTAACCCATTATAGCCAGCTAAATATTTATCATAATATCCTTTACCATAGCCTATTCTTTTTAATTCATTTGTAATTGCAACACAAGGAATTAAAAATACTTCTATTTGATCTCTATTAATATAATCACCTAAAGGCTCTTTAGTTTTAAATGGTCCATCATATAATTTTTGATTTTTTGTATATCTTACAAAATGAAGACCATCTTCTCTTGTTATAGGTAAATAAAAATTTTTATCTTTATATTCATTTACAAGTATTGTAATATCTATTTCTTTACCTATTGGATAATATATACCAATATTGTTATATGATGATAAAAATTTTTTAGATACTATTTGACTTACAGCTAAAGCTGATGATGTCAAATTGTTTTCTTTTTTTCTTAAATTTAACGCATAAGCTCTAGCTTCTTTTTTATTCATTAGTTAATATCCTTAAAATATGCATAAGAAGATTGATATTGAGCATTTAAGGATACCTTTAATGCCTTCTTTGCATTATTAATAATTTCTTTTTTAATTGGTGTATCATTAGAAAATGATATACCTAGATATACATCCATTATTACTTTTCCTTTACCGAAATCACAAGATGGATGTAATATCTTTTCATTATCTCTTAGGTTGGCTTTTAATTTTTCCATCTTATTATAATTTGTAATAAAGCAAATGAAATCTAAACCACCAATACGATAAAGCATATTATCATCTACATAATTTCTTAAAAAGAATGATGTATATTGGCTCATCATGTTATTTGCGACAGCACGTGAATAATTTTCATTAATTGTTGGAATATTATCCATTCTTATATATACTGCTTCAAATACACTTTCAGATGCTAATAATTCATTTAATTTAGATAACATATTAACTTCTGTTTTAATACCATCTAAATTAGTTTCAGTCTTTTCGTAGCCATAATCATCAACTACCTGCATAACACCAGATAATTCTACTTCATTTTCAGTGATTATTTTATAGCCCTTTTCTTTTATATATACAGAATATGCACCTGTATTATATTTATATGTTATTTCATAATCAGTACCTTTTAAATTAGCCATTGTTTCTTTATATAATGCTAAATCCTCGGGTGCTATATTATTATAAAAATCATTAGCTTGAATTGAATTACCATTCAATAATAATTTTTTAACTAATACATCATTAAACCAAATAGATTTATTAGTTAAATTATTAAAGAATATACCATCTGTTGTTTTACCTATAATTGATAAGAATCTAGATTTAATTAAATCAAGCTCATTTGATTTTTGTTCTAAATCTCTTTCAACACCCATTAGAGTGTTTTCATTTTTCTTATCACCTAAAAGGATTCTTCCTTTATATTTATCATTTGAAAATACTACTGATTCATTGAAATAAATTGCAGATTTAACTGCATTTTCATCTTCAATATCAAGCTCAAATTTATTGATATCTCCAGATTTTACTTTTCTTTCATAATGCTCAAAATATTTCTTTAAATCTTTTTTATATGCTTCTTCACCATTCATACCAATAATACGATATTTAAGCTCGATAACATCAAAGAAATTTTTATGAATAACATTTTTATATTCAATTTTTAAATCCTTTAAAAGCATCTCAGAAATATCTTTAATTCTATCTTTTTTATCTAATAATACATAATATTTAGTTGCGTTAATATTTCTAGATAATTCTTTATTTAATTTATCATTTGATAATGAAAAATCAATTGTAAAGAATAATAATACGCATACAGCTACTTCTATTAAAATAAATGAAAGATATATAGAATATCCTCTAATATTTATTTCACCATTACTTTTTTCTATCCATCCTTTTAATTCATCAAAGAATATTAAGAATAAAGCAGATGCAAAAGTAAGCAAAAATGCAAATATTAATCTAACTTTATAAAATATATGCTTTGTCATGCATTGAAGCAAGACAATGATTAATAATAATACAGAAAGCATTAAAGGTATTATAGGGCTTTGCTTTATAAATTCAGGCAAATTCTCTAATATCATATACCTAAAATCTCCTTATAGTAGCATAAAAATATAATTGCTACTGTAAATATTAATGCTATTGAAATTAAAACAACATGTTTAACTTCTTTTGGAAGCTCATTCTTACCTTTAGCTCTAAATAATAATGTAAACGGACAGAACAAAAGATCGATAATAAAATTAATTATTTTCATCTCTACCTCCGTCTAAGTGACTTGAAATATATTCAAGAAGTTCGTTTTCACTAGATAATAATTTCATATATCCAGCGATTGCAACATGTACATCACCTGTTTCTTCTGAAACAATGATTGTAACTGAATCTGTAATTTCAGAAATACCAAGACCAGCTCTATGACGTGAGCCTGTAGTTTTATCTAATGATTGGTCTTGTGTTAAGTTATAATATGCTGCTGCACATAAAATCTTATTACCTCTTATAATTACACCACCATCATGTAATGGAGAATCCTTAATAAAGATTTGTTCAAGTAATTCTTTTGAAACCTCACTATTAAGAGTGATTGCTCTTTCAGCATATTGGTCAAGCTTAATTTGCTGCTCAATAGTAATTAAGGCACCAACCTTGCCTGATGCAAGTGTAAATACTGCATCTGCAATTGCTTCTTTTGTTTTTTCTGAAGAATTTTCTTTATTATTTAATTTTCTTGTATCTTCGCCTCTTCTTACTTCCATTAATCTTCTTAATTCTGGTGCAAGTAAGACTGTAGAAATAATTAAGAATGAACAAAAGAAAAGACTATATATTTCTTTACTAGCTTTTAATTTTAAGGCATCAGATAAGAAATAAACGACACCAATTAAAATTCCAAATATAAGCAAAAATAAAGCTTTTTTATATTTTAAAGCTATAAATATTAATAATGAAACAACAATTAATAAGAAATAACCATCTATGATCCATCTTACATATGAATGGCCATCTAAGAATTTATTAATGTCTTGAATAACGTCTAAAAACAAAATATCATCCCCTTGCTGAAATAATATCACTCTTATTTATTATATAATAAATAAATACAAACTTAAATATTAAATGTACCCTGAAATAAAAAAATCCAGTATTAAATCCGTTAAAATTTAATACTGGATTATTTTTATCGTGGGCGAACAAATCCTAGTAAAAATCCTGTTCCTGAAATCAACAAACTAAAGAATGTAGGCCAAAGTCGATCAGCCCATTTTGTGTTTCCTTTGCATTCGAAAACAAGCGATAATACAAATGATGTTATAACGACTATGGCTACAAATGAACCAATAATTATATTTCTAGTTGTTAACCATTTTTCTTTAAAACTTCTTTTTTTTCTACTTTTTAAATATTTGTTATAAGATTCAGATTCTTCCATCTTATCTTTAACATCATTAAATCTAGTCATCCAGTCATCAATGATTTTTTTACTATCATTTTCTGAAATGGAGATACCATATTGGGAAAGTTTTTCAATGTGTCCAGATGTCGTAGGATTGGATTCATTAGTCATAGATGACTTTAAATATTCAAATGTAACAGAAACTATTGTTTTTGTAGTTTTTAATAAAACAATATCTTCTGTAACATTGTGTAACGGTATAAGGCATTTTCCGGAAAAATTAGGTCCTAACATTGTGCCAATATGCCCAATTCCAATAGCTGATAAGCCAACTTTCGAATGAAAATCACCGCCAATTTTTGGTCCAGTAGATATAACTTCTTCTGTCTCAATCAAAGTTACAGAATGAGGTGCTAAAACAATGTACTTCTCGTTAAAAATTTCTATAATAGCCTTCTCACCTTTTTTAAAGGTATATTCTTTTAAATTACTAGTTTTTTTAGAATAAGCTTTTATACTTGTTTCATCTATATAAGCACTAAAATTGGTTTGCGTCCAAGCTAAATCGCTTGCTGTTAAATTTATGGAATTTTCTTTAATATTATCCCCATTAAACGGATAAATACTAATATTTTTTCCAAATTCTTTTTCTATATCATATCTACTAAGCATAATTTTCTCTCCTCTATATTTTCATAAATGAATATCCTTTCCTATTATACTAAAAAAAACAAAAAAAAGACATTACTTATTGTAATGTCTTATAAAAAAAATGGTGCCCCAGGGGAGAATCGAACTCCCGACACAAGGATTTTCAGTCCTTTGCTCTACCAACTGAGCTACCGAGGCAAAAGTGGCGGTCCGGACGAGACTCGAACTCGCGACCTCCTGCGTGACAGGCAGGCATTCTAACCAACTGAACTACCGGACCATCATTTTTATTTTAAAAATTGGTTGCGGGAGAAGGATTTGAACCAACGACCTCCGGGTTATGAGCCCGACGAGCTTCCAGACTGCTCTATCCCGCGATATAAATGGCGGAGAAAGAGGGATTCGAACCCCCGCGGGACTTGCATCCCCTATCGGTTTTCAAGACCGAACCCTTCAGCCACTTGGGTATTTCTCCGTGTCGAATAAAAAATGATAAATATTAAATTATAGGTCTATCAATTTTACTTGGTGGACCCTACAGGACTCGAACCTGTGACAGACCGGTTATGAGCCGGTGGCTCTAACCAACTGAGCTAAGGGTCCAAGTGAATGGTGGCTCCGGAGGGATTCGAACCCACGACCTACCGGGTATGAACCGGTTGCTCTAGCCAGCTGAGCTACCGAGCCATATGAATTTTTAAATAATAAGATGGTGGAGCTAACCGGGATCGAACCGGTGACCTCCTGCTTGCAAAACAGGCGCTCTCCCAGCTGAGCTATAACCCCTTCTACTTAACTTAATAAGGTGGTGCCTCAGGCCGGACTTGAACCGGCACGACTTCAACAGTCAAAGGATTTTAAGTCCTTCGTGTATACCAATTTCACCACTGAGGCATGTTTATTTAGTGGTGACCCGCTGGAGATTCGAACTCCAGACCCCTTGATTAAAAGTCAAGTGCTCTACCATCTGAGCTAGCGGATCAAACCTATATTAGGTGGTGCCGACTATAGGAATCGAACCCACAACCTACTGATTACAAGTCAGTTGCTCTACCAATTGAGCTAAGTCGGCATAAATGGTGGAGGCTAAGGGGCTCGAACCCCTGACCCTTTGCTTGTAAGGCAAATGCTCTCCCAACTGAGCTAAGCCTCCATCTTTTTTTTATTTTTCTCAGAGAGAGCCCGGCACCTTCCTACTCTTGCAAGATCGAACTTACTACCATCAGCGTTGAAGTGCTTAACTTCTGTGTTCGGTATGGGAACAGGTGTGTCCACTTCGCCATCGGCACCAGACCTTTTCTCTGAAA
>JAILBI010000232.1 GCA_024681175.1 Acholeplasmatales bacterium | reverse complement strand
GTACCACAATCTACTACATCAATTGGGAATGACTTATAGCCTCCATTTCTATAAAACATATTGTTGATTTGATTTGCGAAATCATATAATTCATTTCTCATATATATTTACCTCTTTCCGTTTATTATCTTCTATTACTTTTCTAATTAGCACTCTTATGTGTCGTTTGCTAATTACACTTATAGTATAGCATAATTTTTAGCACTGTCAATAGTTGAGTGCTAATTTTTTTTAAAATTTTTTGCAAAAAAAGAAAAAAGACCTATTTTTAGGTCTTAAAATTCTTGAATTATTAGTCTATCTAATTGAGGTATATACATAATACCATCAATTAAGAACATTCTAGATGAATAATCTAGTTCGATTTCATGTTTTTTTCTCCCTTAATTATAATTAACGATTAAGTAACAATTTTTTAAAAAAATTTTTTAATTCATAAAAAAATACCAGTATACTGCTATACTGATATTTTTATACTGGCAACTTCCTACTCTTGCACATAGTACTACCATCGGCGTAAAAGTGCTTAACTTCTGTGTTCGGTATGGGAACAGGTGTTTCCACTTTGCTATCGCCACCAGCAAAATAATAATACAATTAATAATTATAATTGTCAATGCTTTCATTTTTCTTTCATTTGAATTTATATCACTTCTTTTTTAACTAATATTAATTCAATAGTTGTTTTTTAAATTCAAACAAAAGAAAAAGCCTTGATACAATTGTATCAAAGCTATTGTTTCAAAATGGTGAACCTGATGTATTGGTATTCGAACCTATACATATTGAAAAGGACTATTTTTATTTCAAAGAAAAAGTATTATTTTAAAATATTACTTATCTTTATATTTCCATCCAAAGCCCAGATATGAATTATGTCCGGGCTTTTTTACATACACTAGTAATTGTACTGGAAGGATTTTTACCACTTGTATAATCATTTTCAATTAACCAATTAGCAGCTTCTTTAATTGATTTAAAACTATTAATAATACTATTAGTTTTTAAATCATACATTTCAATAGGAATACATATTGTTTCATTTCGAGCTTCATGCATTTTACCTAAACGTTCTTTCGCAGCTTCAGGGTTATTTTTAATCCATTCCTTTTGAGATTTACTTATTTTATCCTTATTCTCTGATTTACCAAGAGCTTTTCTTCTATTTTCTTACCATTGTGCATATTCTATTGGATGCTCTAGCTTCCATTTATCTAAAGACTTATTTCTTTTTTCCTTTGTCTTAGAACTACGCATAGCCTTTCTATTATTTTCTCTTGCTTTAGAGTAACCTTCTGGATTATTTTCTTTCCAGTTTTTAATTCTTTCGCTACTCATTTTTTTATATTTCTCATCGGACATAGTTTTTCTAATGCTATCGTTTCTTTCATCAATTATTCTACTATCAAAACTATGAGCAGCATCAAGCATGGCTTTATATGAATCAGGATGTTCTTTCATATATTGTCGTTGTTTTTCTTTTCTATCTTCTGATACAGGAGCAGCCGAAATCCCACCTCCACCTTGTACAAGGTTTAAACAAAATGGGTCTTTTAACAATTCTTGATTAACTATTTTGGCTTCTATCTCTTCAGTTTCCTTTGCACTTTTACAATGATATAAATAATATCTAGCAAATCTATCCTTGTGATTATTATATTTTAATTTGAATTTTACTCCACTACCACTATAATTAAGTAATTTGTTTTTATTGGCAGCATTAACTTTTCCTATGTAATACTCACCACTATCATAATTTATCCAAATATAAATTGCTCTATAATAGCCATCTACACTTTTACATCTAACTAATTCACTTACTGGTATTACATCATACCAATTCCCATTAATGCATATTTTGACATTTTCATCATAAAACCTTGATTCAAGCAAATCATATGAAGTGTTATCAAAAAATGGATTGTCACTTTTACCTGCATCCAATACAAACTTAGAAAAATTATCATCGATAGATAAATATTCACTAATTTTATATATCATTACTGACAACACCTCCTTAAAATCAATATGTGAACCGTGGGTATCCCACTTCTCGCAAAAATGGAGAGGTGCCGTCAAAGTGACACCTCTCCTTATCCTGTTCAAGAAAACACAAATATTAATCATAACAAATCCAACATACAGGTCGAATTCCATAAAGATAAGTAACAGCTCCATTCGTACATGAATCGTACGAATAAACATACCTAGCTGTATTAATGATACTAGGTGTTCTTAACCACCAATTGTCAGAATCAATTAGACCTTGACACAAAGCATAATCGGTGGCATCAGTTTTAAGTTTATTTTTGTGTTCTTGAAACTCATCTGAAGATAATACAAAAATTTTATCATCCGTATTTTCGCACTTTACATCAACATAATAACGCCCATAATCATAACTTACATCTTCAACGTAATTGTTAACATTTGTAATTACTATTGCTTCTTTTTGTGCAACATCAAATGCCAAATCATAAAAACTATTATTTAACCACTTTCTAATATTTGACAACTCATAATTGTTGTTATATCCATTCCCGCCATTATGTTCAAATTTTCCGTAATTACTTTCAGAATAATATTCTTGTGCATCAATAATTAAATTTGCAATTAATAATAATTTGCCACTATCTTTCTTTATAATTTGCCATTTTATTGGAGAGTATTCAAACCAATAAGTATTATTTACTTTATAACCATTTCCAAGTTGAGTTGAAGAATTATTAATTTCTTCCGAAGTAATATTGCATGATCTATATTGTGTAAAATAAACACCTCTATAGTCATATGTCCCATCGCCATCTATATCTAAATCTTTATAATACATATAACTTTCGACATCAGTTTTAATATAATAGTTATAATCTATCCATGAGTTTAAATTATTTAATGAAGGTAATTCACCAGCTAATTCATTCAAATTTTGTATCAAATCCTCAGAAACAACCTTTTCCTGTGGATAATTGCCAAAATATATATTATTGCCATCTCTAAAACAAACTTTGGATATTGAAATCTTTAAATCATTTGGTGGAACAGTAAAAGTATATTCATTACCAACCGATGATACATTATCACTTCTAGACCAACCTATAACATATCCTGATGGAACATTATTTGCGACTAATGTTATTGTACTTCCACAATCATATTTTTCACCACTATTAATTCCTGTAATTGAAATATCATCTAAATTGTTATCGATTGTTATATTAAATTTATTAGGAATGAATTTTGCTTCATAAATAATGTTTTTCGAAGGCATATTGAATGTATAATTCGGTAATTTAGTCAATTCGATTTCGCCATTATACCAGCCACCAAAAGAATAACCAGGCATGTTTGTTGCACTTATAGTTACTTGTTTACCGGCAGTTACTTTTGTATTATTATACTGCGTTACAATTCCAGCATTATTATCATTAATAGTTGTTGTTAAAGTATAATATGTCCAAGTTGCTTTCAAATTAATATCGCTTGCTTTAGATATATCAATTTCACTTATTTGTTCGCCATCGCATTCCCATCCTGTAAATGTATAGCCTTCCTTATTAGGTTCATATAATGTTATATTACTCATTTCAACATTATAACTATTAGAATTAAACAAATTATTATTTCCGCCATCCAAATCATATGATATCAAATAATTGTGAGCAGTATATATTGCTTTCAATGATACTTTTGCTTCATAAGTTTTAAAATCAATTTCAAAATCAGATAATTCCCATTTTGTGAAGTCATATTTATCTTTTTTCGAATTGTTATCTATGTATCGATTTAATTTAATTACTTCCTTTTCTTTATAGGATTGTCCGCCATCACCATCATAACTAACATTAATTGTGCCGCCAATATTATAAATAAAATCTATTCCTTTTTCATAATCGCCTGTTTCAAATGCATCATTAGCATCTATCATAGCAACTTGTTTTTTTGAATCTGAATAACTAATATCATCCAATATTTCTCTTGCTTCTTCATACTTACCTTCAGAAATTAAATCCATTGCTTTATTATATTGATAATTTGGAATGATCCACAACGTTAAAAGAGTAATTATTAATAAAAGAAAAGAGATAGAAACTGACACAATTAAAGAAATTTTAAATATTTTTTTCCTAATTATGGCTTGCCTTTTTGATTTTTCATCTAAATAATCATCATATTTTTTCATTAACTTAAAATAAACTTCTCTAGAATCCTTATAATCAATATTTTTAATTTCTTCAATAGCAAATGCAAATTGATTTTTATTGTGTTTATCTATGTCGATTTTCAAAAAAGTAGTTGCATTCAAATAAATCTTTTCGATTTTTTTTATTCGCTCCTCCTCACGTTTTCTTGCGTCCTCTTTAGCTTTTTTGTCATAATATTGATTTATTAATTTATTAATACCATCAATTATTAATTTGGAATCCTTATATGGATGAATTGACATTAATATCTCAATCAATTTTTTGGCAATCACAACATCATTATCATTTTCAACTGTTAATTTATAATATTTACTATTACAATCACTATATATTTTTTCTTTTTCTTCTTCCTTATTTTTTTTTTCATTATATTTTTTTTTATAAACATAATCTTCAAAAGATTCATGTTTCATCTTTTTTTTAAATTCTTTTTTAATTAACGAATATGAAAACAACACGTCTCACCACCATTCCCAGCCGTCC
>JAILBI010000186.1 GCA_024681175.1 Acholeplasmatales bacterium | reverse complement strand
GATAGAACATTTATATATTCATTTACAATGTTAATAATTACTTTATTATTTATATTTATTCCTGATATGTGGAATATAGTAATTAAACCATTTTATGTTATTCAATTCCCATTTAGATTATTTTTCTTAGTAGGAATGTATTTTACATTAATGGTTGGATCAATATTAAAATATTGTAAGAATGATAAAATAGTTGTGTCATTAACATTTATTTCAACATCATTTATGATTGTAATGACACAAGCTAATTTAGAAAAAAGAATAGAAGCTAATAAAGAAAATCCATCATTTGCATATAAAATAACAGAAAAAGATTTAACAGGTAATAAACATGAAATAGGTTTTAATTTTGAATATATGCCTCAATGTTTTTATCCTGGTGATTCTCATGAAAAATCATATGATAATTCATTATTTTATTCAGTTAGAAACATAATCCATAATGATTATTATGGAAATAATGCTGTAAATACTTTAGAACCAGCATTTTTAGAAGGTAGTGGAACTATTTCTAATTATTATTCTAAAGCTCCTAAAATTACATTTGATGTTGAAGTAACTTCAGATTCATATATTCAAGTTCCACTAATTTATTATCCTGGTTATGAAATAACTGTAATAAATCAAGATAATAATAAAGAAAAAGAAGTAGAAGCTAAAGAAGTAGATGGTTTAGTATCATTTAAATTAAAAGAAGGTAATTATAAAATTAAATTTAATTATAAAGGTACTACTATAAGAAAATTATCTTATGCTTATTTTATGTTATCAATAGTAGGCTTAATGGCATTTTATCAATTATATTTTTATATAATTATTTATAAAAAGAATAAAGATAATAATATTTTCACTCAATAAGGAAGAGAATTATCTCTTCTTTATTGACAATGAAAAAATTTTTGATATAATTTTAATTGTTATGCCCGAATGGCGGAATTGGCAGACGCGCCAGACTTAGAATCTGGTACTTCGGTGTGCAGGTTCAAGTCCTGTTTCGGGCACCAGAATAAAAGCTCCTATTTGATAGGAGCTTATTTTTATATATAATTAAATTATGGAGTGATATCGAAGTGGTTATAACGATCCGCACTCGAAATGCGGCTACCTGAAAGGGTACGTGGGTTCGAATCCCACTCACTCCGCCAACTTAAATATGGTATTCGAACCGCTTGATTCGAATTAAATATACAAGTTAGAAGAATCATCTCTTAATTGAGGTGATTTTTTTGTTTTACTAGATTATATATTGATTGGGTCATTCCAATATAACAACTACACTTAATTTATATGTTCATCCTAATAAAGAACAAAAGAAGAAATGCATTGACAAAATGTTAAAATCTTTATATTTTTATTTACTTGATTTGCATTGCACAGATTAGCCTATCAAGTATTTTTAAGAAAAATGATAATTGCCATATTGACATAAAAATAAAAATAAATTATAATATTGGCAAGTAGGAAAACTTAATAGTAGGAGGAAGCAATGTATGAAGTTAAACGAAAGAATAAAACTATTTATGAACGAAAGACATTATACTCAGAAAGAATTAGCAGAAAAAACAGGAATAACTGAGGCTTCAATGTCAAAATATTTAAGTGGCGAAAGAACTCCAAGAATTGATGTAATAGTCAACCTAGCCAACGCTCTTGATATTACTACTGATGAGCTATTAGGAAATGATATTAATGAGAAAGCAATGTCATTTTTCCAAGCAAAGACAGTATTAGCAAGAGGTATGGAGACAATGAGTGAAGAAGATAAAAAACAATTAATTAAATTCCTACTTGAAAATTAATTAGAAAGAAGGTGAAAACCATGAGGCTATCAAATGAACGATATGAAGAAATCAAAGAAACAATATGTGAGTTTCTTTGCGATTATGATGTTAAAAAACTTCCTGTCGATGTGTTTGATCTAGCCAGAAGAATGAAAGTAAAAATAGTATATGCATCCGAAATATTAAAAAAATACCCGAATAAGATAAATGAATATATGATTTATTCTTATCCTCATTCATATTTATATTATGATGCTGTTGAACAGAGATTTATTATATATTTAGATGATGTTGGAACTAAGAAAAGAAGGCAAAGATTTAGCCTTGCTCATGAATTAATACATATAATACTTGGTCATACTGAACAGAACCTTAAAAATGAATCAGAAGCAAATTTTGGAGCAACATATTTATTAGCTCCAACTTGCCTTGCACTGATGGATCAAGGTGCTTTAGAAATGTTTGATCCAAATATTCTAATGGAAATATTCGATGTTTCTTATTCGGAAGCTCAAATTGTAGCAAGATATTTCGAAAATAGAGTCTTTTATGATAATCCTATCCAACCTTATGAAAAAGAGTTAATAGCAAGGTTTGGTAAATCGTTTATCAAAAGATTCAAGATTTATAAATAAAAAAATAAGGCCTACTTCACTGGTACTGAAGTAGACTTTATGGATATGCATAATGCACATCAGCAAAAACATTATAGCATATCCTTCAAAAAATTAAAATACGGAGGAAAAAATTATGCGATTTATTAAAATAATTGTTCATAGCCCTCTTGAATGTGGAGGGGTATGCTATGCTAAAACAAACATTCGAAACTAAAAAGAATAGGAAAATTAAAAAAGTTCCTAAGGAAATAAAACTTAATATTGATATGGATTCTATTCCAGAAGATGATATTTATGGATACTATATAATGAATAGAATGGAATCAAGTAATATATTTGGATTGCCGATGATTGGTGATTTTCATGATGAGTATCCTGATTATATAGCATTATTCAATCATCCAGCTGAATACAATACAACTGATAACACTTGTGTTGGATTTTATATAGGTGATTTATATTTTGATGATATTGATGGATTATACCAAGCAATCATTTATAAAGATATTGCTTTATTAAGATATTATAAATATAGGCTTCAAAATATAAAATACTTTATTGCACCAGATTATTCATCATTTGGTAATTTTAAAGAATGTACTTTAATACATCAGCTTGAAAAACAAACTATTGTAATGGGATGGCTAGTGTTAGAGTTGAATGCAATTGTCTATCCTAATTTGACTTATGGATTAAAATCTTCATTTGAGATGTGTTTTAAAATCATCTACAAAGGTTCTAATGTTGCAATAAGTCTTAAAGGATGTTCTATAGGTGACAATGCGGTTTTATTAAAAGAAGCAGTGAAATATTATGTTGATAATAATGAACCTAAAGCTATTATTGCTTATTCTGTAGCTAGTGATAAAACAACATATGATTTATTACAATATGCTATTAATAAAGGTGTTAATATCTATGTAATAGATAACACTCTAAGATTAAGAAATCTAAGGAGGTTATCTAACAATGGGTAAGAAAATATCTGGAAATTTAGGATCAAGCAATTTATTAAACATGTTTGATTATTCAAATATGATAGCAGGTTTTGGGTCTGCTATGGGTGGAGGAAATAAATTTGTAAAGCCACCTAAAAAGATAAAAAATAAAAAGCCTATATTCGATAAAACAGGCCATGTAACATTAGAAAGCATTTCTGAAAGAAGAGAATTCTTTTTAGGAAAATCAATTGCCAGAATTGAACATGAATTACATAAATATGGATATACAACTGAACGAAGAAAATCAAATAGTCCAGGTTCTAAGGCGAAGATTACAATAGTGATTAACTCCAGTAAGGAAAGAAATATTGGACAAATTCAGGTTTCTCCAGGAAGCAAGAGGCATGGAGATGTTCCGTATGTAAAGATAAGTACAAAAGATATAGGTAAAATCAAAATAATCGGTAGTGATAGTAGCAAATACAAAACAGATGGAAAAGAAAAAGCTACACTATTGTTCAGGAGGAAATTTAAATGAAATATTTAGATAATGAAATAGTTAAACCATTTGTGGGAATAGGACAAATTAAATTAGGAATGAATTATGAAGATGCTATAAAAGTTTTGAAAAATAATAATATTGTTTATAGTATGGGCATAGATCCTAATAAAGGTTGTACACCAGAAGTACCATGGAAAAAGGTCTTTGTTAAAGATTATATGGTGCTATGGTTTGCAGAAGATGTTTTATGGCAAATATCATTTGAGGGGGAATTCAAAGGTTCACTAGAAAATGGTATTACAATAGGTACATCAATTGAAGATGCGCAATCCATCGATGATGAATTGGAATACGATGATTGGAATGAAATTTGGTCATCTGATAAAGGATATAGATTAGTTGATACAGTAGAATCAAATAAAGTAATTATCTTTTCAATATTTATAAAAGAAGTATTAGATGATGATGTTTTTTATTCATATAATTGGGTTAATTATTATAAAAAATAATGGGCAAATTAAGGTTAAAATATTAATGTTTCAGATTGGAAACCTCTTGCTCCGCCAACTTGAAAATGACAAGGTATCTTAATTGATACCTTTTTATTTGCAAATAATAAAAAACATAGCTATTTATTATGCCAAAATAACTATGTTTTTCTTTATAATTCTTTAATTTCTTTTACAATATTTATTATTTTTTCTTTTTTATTGTTAGGTATATCTTCTAATATTTTAATTAAATCCTTAGTAAAATCATCTTTAATATCTTTGTTAATATTTTCTATTACCTTATTAAATTCATTTTCTGAACTTGCTATTATTATAGGCCTATCTAGTAAATAATCAGCAGGTATTTTAAATATATCACTAAGCTTTATTATTTGAGATATATTTGGTTCTGATCTTCCTGTTTCCCATGATGATATAACATATTGCTTAACATTCATTAGATTAGCTAATTCAATTTGAGTAATATTATTTCGTTTTCTTAATTTTGTTAATTGCTCATTGAATGACATTTTATCAACTCCATCTAAATTTTAATATGTAATTATTCATTTTTCAATCATTTTCAGCAAAATAAACATATTATTCTTGAGTATAGAAAAAATACATAGTATAATAAATATGTAATTAACGCATAATACATATCTTTAAACAAATGAAGGAAAATAGAACATAATTTTATTATACGAGGATAAATATGGATACTAATGAATTAATAATACCTGAATTAAATAATGAAACAATTGAATCTATGATTTATATTATTCGTGGTCAAAAAGTAATGCTAGATTTCGAACTTGCAAAAGTATATGGATATGAGACAAAGGCTTTTAATCAGCAAGTTCAAAGAAATATAGATAAATTCCCCGAAAGATATAGATTTCAATTGTGTAAAAATGAGTTAATGTTATTAGCGAGGTCACAAAATGTGACCGCGCAAATTTGGGCAACAAATAAAGGTGGGCGTACCAGTTTACCATATGCTTTTACTGAACAAGGTATCTATATGTTAATGACTGTCTTAAAAGGCGATTTAGCAACTAAACAAAGTATTGCATTAATAGATGCCTTTAAACAGATGAAGGATTATATTATAGAAAGTAATAATTTATTATTAAATACAAATCCATATATAGAATCTAGATTTTCATCTTATGATAAGAGATTTGAAACAATAGAGAATAAATTAGAAATAGTTATGGATAATTTTATTGATCCTAATACATATAAACATTATTTAATTAAAGATGGTGAAAAGATTGAAGCTGATATAGCCTACCAATCTATATATAGATTAGATAAATATTCAATTTATATAATAGATGATTATATAGATGTTAAAACATTACAATTGTTAAAATGTATTAAGGAAAATATCAATGTAATTATCTTTACAGATAATAAAGGGAAAAAT
>JAILBI010000151.1 GCA_024681175.1 Acholeplasmatales bacterium | reverse complement strand
CAATTATCGCCTTGTACAAAATAATACCAATCATACTTTCTATTAACACTACCATCTTCATTTAAATGTGTAAAAACATTAATTGAATAAAAAATAGTATATATAGACATATGTATCATATTTAAAAAAGTAAGTTTAAATTTAATATCCTTACTTCCTTCAAATAATATAAAAGATATTATCGCTGATATAGGTGTTAAAAGATGGAAACAAATATTAGTGTCATTAAACATAATAAAATAGCTATATCCTTCTGCGATCGCAACAAAACCTAAATAAAACACAACAACTAAAAATGTTAATGTTACTCCTGTTGTCACAACCATCTTAGCTGTTCTTAACCAAGTAGGTATTTCATCTTTCTTTTTTAATAATATCAATATATCAAATATTACTATTATTGTCGCGACAATACCACATATAATATTAGATTGTGTTGTAAACATCTTAAATGATTGAGGGCTTTTTACTGCGATAATTATTGTACAAACAATAACTGATAACATTGTAAATATATTCAATAATAAAGATCCAAATATCTTTTTCTTCATAATATCACCTAACAGTCTCGTATTCTCCTAAAATATACACTTTTTTAAGAGATTATTCAAGATAGTAGGAGTTATTATATTATTTAAAATATTCTTTCAATTCATATAGATTTCCAAACATTTCTAGCTTAAGAACTTTTAATTTATCTTCGATTAAGATGGCAATGAATTCAAACATTATATCATTTTTATATTCAAATAATTCATGATATTCACCTTCATCATATACAAAGAATCCAATATATTTACATTTATTTATTTTGGATAATATTTTATTAATTTTTTTAATATCTTTCATTAATAATGGCTCTATATCATCATTTAGATAATCATCTAACATTGTTTTATAATCAAATACATCCAATCTGTCATAATCACCATCGATATAATCCTTACGTATTTTATAAATATCCATATGTGTTAATCTCTTATATGGATTATTAGGCATAATAATTGGAGATTCACAATGAGTAATCCATGTTTGAACCTTATTGTTCGTTGAATTATTATTACTGATATAAGGATCTAATAAAGAAACTATTTGATCTATTAGTATTGAATAATAATAACAATCACCAACTAGTTTTCTCATTCCTATTTCTTTTGTTTCAGCATTGTCAACAAATGCTTTTCTATGTCTATATTTTGAAAAATAATCAACATACATTTTTTCAATTGCAATTTCTTTTAATTCAGCTATTTCTTTTTCTATTTTTTTATATATTTCTTGAATTCTATCCATAATATTAACCTCTCTTTTTATTAAATATAATCATTTCTCTAACATAATAATTGTTAGAAGATACACACTTAAATGCTAACAAGCATCCATTATCCATTTTGAAATATTCTGTATATATTCCATAGCTTTTTGATACCATTCCAAGCGGTTGATAATCCTTTAGTTTAGATATTTGTTTTTTTATTTCCTTTGGATTATCTGTAAAATCTATTATGATTTTATTATCCAAATCAAAATTGCTTAATATTGAATATTCTAATGAAAGTGGAATTCTATTACATTCGTATTTATAAGGGAAAAGAATATCAGTATTTTTATAATTATTTGATATTTTTTTATCTTTCTTTATTTCACAAAAATAATAATTTAACATATCCCCAATTATTTGAGTTATTTCATCATAAAAATAATCGTTAGTATAATAATTTCTAAGATATTCTTCTTTTGAATCAATATAATTTAATTTATCTATTGATTCATCTTTTACTTTTTTAAATAATATATCAACTGCGTAATTCCATATATTATTGATTTGGTTTTCAATACCATCAAATAAATTAATAAAATCTTTTTTGTTTATTAATTCTGTTTGTTTTAACATAAATAACCTCCAATATATTATTTAAACTTAGGAGTTTAATTCCTTAGGTGTTGTTTTTTTAGTGCTTTCAACCACCCTAACAGCACACGCACTACATTATTAAGTTGTAATGATGCTATAATCATCACCTTCTATGGCTCGCATCAAG